>JBIOVE010000027.1:0-22815 GCA_044867565.1 Candidatus Udaeobacter sp.
AACTGATTGCCGAATGCGACTTCCAATTTACTCAACGCGACTTTCCGGTAATGCTGGTCAACGACCCACCCAACTGTTCCGACTATCCGCGCAAGCCGAAGACAGTTCTTGCGCGAAAGCAGTGGGATTAGCTTCGCCGCAAGGAGAAGCGCGATCCACTCAAGCCGGTACCGAACTCGTTTCCATCTGGAACGCATCTCTCCACTGTAACACATGGTTCGAAGCAAAAGACCAAGGTTGTCATGTCGAGCGAAGTCGAGGAATCTCACCGTGCTCTGGATCGCCGAACCAGAGAAATACTAATCCCGCTGATGCGGGAGACTGACGCCCGACATGACAAAGTGTGGCTGGACGGCTGACCCTATGCGAACCTGTACCGAGCGAAAGCAGCACTTAGGTCTGCTTTACTGATCACGGCCAGGATTAGTTACCGGAGGGAGGGTAGCCCGAAACGCAGCTTGTTGTCGCTCAGCTTCCCGTTGCTGATCCAGATTGACTGTCTGCTCCTCGGGACTCGGGCTTGGATTTGCACAGCCTGACAAAAGAATGACGCATGCCGATGCAAATAGCACGAAGACGCGAAGCTTTCTCATAGAGGCTGATTAACGGTAATTAAGGCTGGTGGTTCCAGCAATCGTCCAGAATTTTTGAAGCCATACAATGTCTTGAGCCTGATCATTTGTTCATTCGATTTGTTTCTCCGATGTCATCCGCAGGCAGTCTTGTTCGAGGGTTTTTCAGGCGATCGAGAATCTCTTGCAGCGCCAGTTCATTTTTCAAATTCACCTGGTAATCGATTTCGGAGCGAAGCCGATCCTTGTGTGCCTGCCGGTTCTGCGACATCAAAATGATAGGGGCTTGAAAGATCTGAAGCATATTCAGGACGACAGAGAGGAAGAGATAGGGATATGGATCGAAACCTTCTCGTCCAAACAAAACTCCCCAGATTACCCTGTTTAGAATCCACAGATTAAGAACAATCATTGCGGCGATGATGAATTTCCAGCTGCCGCCAAACTCTGCGATAACGTCCGCCGCTCGGTGTGCGAAGGTGAGATGCGCCGCTTCTTCCTCATTGACATTGCGTGTGGCGCTATGTCGTAAAAGCTCATCGGTGTGCCGCAACCGATTGGCAAGCGCCGTGAGCATTTCCAGCGCGACATCAGGGCTGCTCCGCATAAAAGAAAGAAAATGCTCGCGCGAAAGCACAGCCAGCCGTGCTTCCTCAACGACGATGGCATTTGCCGAGCGCCGTTGCCCGTCGAGCAACGCCATTTCACCAAAGAAATCGCCACGGCCCAGCTCCACCAACGTCAGCTCATGTCCATCTGTGGCCTGCACGCTGATGCGGACTTTCCCGCGCTCGATCAAATACATCGCGTCGCCGGCTTCACCAGCGCGGAACAAGACTTTCTGCGCCATGCAATCCAATGTTTCGGTGAGTTCACACAACGCTTTTGCTGCCTCCTCATCGAGCGATTCGAACAATGGAACGTGGCGCAAGGTTTCAACATTCATCGCGGGAAATGCCATTGAGTAACGGCGCTAATCCTAAACAGTCTGAGGCGAAGTATCGGGGCTGCACACTCCAACAATAGCTAGAATCGACGCCGTCGAGAAGCGCCAATTCTCGTGACATTCCCCTTGGATTTTGGCATCGCGTCTGGTAAGCAAGTCTGATGTTGGTGCGGTCCACCTTCGAAATCAGCAGGATTCAAAAATATGCTTCACCTCCTCTGGTACATCTTTGTCGGTTTCCTTGCGTCTATAAAGCGCTCATGCACACGCATCTGACGATCGTCTGAACAATCGTGCTTGGCATCGTCGGCTCAATTATCGGAGGACCTGTCACTCATCTATTTTCTCCGCCAGGTGGTAAAGGCCGATTCCATCCTGTCGGATTAATCTTTTCCATCCTTGGGGCGATTCTAGTTCTGCACGTTTGGCACAGATTCAAGCTGCAACTGCCTCGTGGGTAGAATTGCGGTGTCGCCAGACGCTTGGCCGATATTCGTCATTCCGAGCGAAAGTCTTGCCTGAGCGAAGTCGAATGGGTCGAGGAATCTTTCTTCATTAATATAGTAATCCCGTAGCAGCGGGAGACTTCTCTCGACATGACAGGGCAACATAGGCCCGAGGCCGCTCCAACATAGGGCAAATTGACTTGGACAGGTTCGATTCTAGTTTGGAATCGCGCTCGTTCGCGCCACTCGAATGGTGAAAAGTGTCCTTTTTGTCTGCACCGGTAACATTTGCCGCAGCCCCATCGCCGAAGGGCTTTTTCGCCGTTTGCTTGGAAATCGGAAAGACATCGAAGTCGCCTCGGCTGGCGTCCACGCGGTGCGCGGTCAACCGCCAAGTCTCTACGCGGTGCAGGTCTGTGAAGAGGAACGCGTGGACATCAGCGGGTTGCGCAGCCAGCCGCTTACCGCCGCTCTAATCGATCGCGCGACGCACATCTTTGCCATGACAGGCGCGCATCTCGAGACAATTCAGATGCTCTTTCCATACGGCGCCGAAAAATCGTTCCTGATCCGTGAGTTTGAAGAGCCGGGGACAACCGTTTGGCGCGACGTGCCGGACCCGATCGGTCTCGGGCGGGATGTTTACGAAGTTTGCGCCCACACCATCAAAAACGCCTTACCCAGCGTGCTTGCCTTCGTAGAACAAGGCGAGCTCGTGCGGCCTGGTGCAGCGCGCAGGCACGAGATATCTTCTTACTCAATGGGCGATCTTCCTCCTCGCATTGAAACCGGACCGCTTGGTTCAGCCTCGCCGCGTTACAGCGAAGCTCTGCGCAGAGTCGATCCTGAAATTTTCGACGCAATCGCCGCGGAAGAAAAACGGCAGCGCGAAAATATCGAATTGATTGCATCGGAAAATTTCACGAGTCGCGCCGTGATGGAAGCTCAAGGCAGCGTTCTCACCAACAAATATGCCGAAGGTTATCCACGAAAACGCTGGTATGGCGGCTGCGAGAATGTCGATGTTGCCGAGCAGCTGGCCATTGATCGCGCGAGGCGACTATTCGGTGCGGAGCATGTGAACGTGCAGCCGCATAGCGGAGCGCAGGCCAACATGGCGGTGTATTTCGCAGCGATCAAACCGGGCGACAAGATTCTCACCATGAATCTTGCGCATGGCGGTCATCTCACTCACGGACATCCGGCAAATTTCTCCGGTAAATTTTATCGAGTCACTCACTATGGCGTGGATGAAAAGACAGAAACAATCGATTACAATGCGTTGCAAAAACAAGCCGAAGAGTTGCGGCCCGTCATGATCACCGCAGGTGCGTCGGCCTATCCGCGCATAATTGATTTCCCGCGGCTGCGGCAAATTGCCGATTCCGTCGGGGCGATTCTTTTCATCGACATGGCGCATATTGCAGGGTTGGTTGCAGCTGGTCAGCATCCCAGCCCGATTCCGCATGCGCAATTTATCACGAGCACGACGCACAAGAGTCTGCGTGGCCCTCGTGGCGGTATCGTGCTGTGCGAGGAAAAGTTCGCCAAACAAATCGATTCGACGCTTTTCCCAGGGGTGCAAGGCGGCCCGCTCATGCACGTTATTGCAGCCAAGGCAGTTTGTTTTCACGAAGCGCTTCAGCCGCAATTTCGCGAATATCAGCGGCAAGTCGTCATCAACGCCAAAGCGCTTGCAGCTGGGCTGACCAAGCATGGTTATCGAATCGTTTCCGGCGGCACGGATAACCACCTCATGCTTGTCGATCTTCGCCCGAAGGAAATTAATGGGAAGGAAGCGCAGGAGATTCTTGATCGCGCTGGCATTACCGTAAACAAAAATGCGATTCCGTTCGATACGTATCCAATTTTCAAGCCGGGCGGAATTCGCGTGGGAACACCGGCGGTCACGACGCGCGGCATGAAAGAAGAAGAAATGCTGGAGATCGCGGAACTGATTGCCGAAGCACTGAGCAATCGCAGCGACGCCGACGCGTTGGAGAGAGTCCGCAGGAAGGTGCTCGACCTGACGAGAAGGTTTCCGTTACCCTGGTAGGCCGCGCGCTTTTCTTTGCTGTCATCCCGCCCGAATGCGAGGGATCTCACGCTCGAAGCTTGGATTACCGATGAGGTGCACAACGTTCGATCATCCTGTGCGAGGTCCTTCGCTTTGCTCGAGCTGACCACACGTAGCATACACGATATTTTCGTGTTACCCAATCGGCGGAAAACTGCGTAGTTTGCGGACCATCCATGAATCGAGCCGCTGATCAACCGGAGCCGAATCCTTTGCGTGAAGGTCTGTCCGCGCGCGCCGTGCCACAGCCGTGCAGTATTGTAATCTTCGGCGCCACCGGTGATCTCACCCATCGGAAACTCATTCCTGCACTTTACAACCTTGCGGCCGATGGCGATCTGCCGCCCGCCGTGGCAATCGTTGGCTTCGCGCGACGGGAAAAAAGCGACGATCAATTCAGGAGCGAGCTTGAAAAGGCGACTCGCAAATTTTCGCGCCAGGCCGTGCGTGATGAGATCTGGAAAACGTTTGCGCAATCGATCTTTTATCATCAAAGCGAATTCGGAGACGAGGCCGGCTACAAGACATTGGCCAAACGTCTCGACAAAATCGACAAGGAATACGGCACGCGTGGCAACCGCCTCTTTTATTTCGCCGCTGCTCCCGACCAATTCGAACCGATTCTGAAACACTTGAAAGCCGCGAGCTTGAACGAAACCTGCAAGGGAAGCTGGGCTCGCGTGATCGTCGAAAAACCGTTCGGCACCGATCTCGCCTCAGCGCGCGAACTCAATCGCATCGTCCGCAATTCCTTCACTGAAGAGCAGACCTATCGCATCGATCATTTCCTCGGCAAAGAGACCGCGCAGAATATCCTGGTCTTGCGATTCGCGAACGCGATTTTCGCGCCTCTTTGGAACACGCATTACATCGACCATGTAGAAATCACGGCGGCGGAAACGCTCGGGGTCGAGACTCGCGCCGGCTTCTACGAGCGCGCAGGCGCATTGCGCGACATGGTGCAGAATCACTTGCTCCAACTCCTGTGTCTTGTCGCGATGGAACCACCCACGGATCTAAGCGCTGACAGTATTCGCGACGAAAAAGTAAAGGTGGTGCGTTCGCTCCGTCGTT
The DNA here is from genome assembly GCA_044867565.1 of Candidatus Udaeobacter sp. GTDB lineage: Bacteria > Verrucomicrobiota > Verrucomicrobiia > Chthoniobacterales > UBA10450 > Udaeobacter. The sequence continues at coordinate 5,116 of JBIOVE010000027.1, forward strand.
TGTCGCGTGACGAGGTCGCGGCCAACGTTGTGCGCGGTCAATACACCGAAGGCGCAATCTACGGAAAGCCGGTCGTCGGTTATCGTGAGGAGGAAAACGTGAAACCGGATTCGCAAACGGAAACCTTTGTGGCATTGCGTCTCTACATCGACAATTGGCGCTGGGCAGACGTGCCAATTTACATGCGTGTGGGGAAACGCCTCCCCAAATCGGCCACCGAGATTTCCATTCATTTCAAAAAAGCACCTGCCGTCCTGTTTAACAGAGATTTGAGCGATCGAAACGTGCTCGTCATTCGAATTCAGCCGGATGAGGGACTTTCATTGCGGATCCATGCAAAGGTGCCGGGCACCAGTTTTCGCATCGAGCCAGTCAAAATGGATTTTCATTACGGAACGTCCTTCGGCAAAGCCAGTCCGGAAGCATACGAACGGTTGTTGCTCGATGCCATGAGCGGCGACGCTACTCTGTTTGCGCGTCGCGACGAAGTCGAGCAAGCCTGGGCTTTCATTGACGCGATCGAGGATGCGTGGCATGCAAAAAAAGACGCGCCCGATTTGTTCTTTTATCCCGCCGGATCGTGGGGTCCGGAAGAAGCGGACGATTTACTCGCGCGTGATGGGCGCGCATGGAGAAGACTATGAGATCGGTCGAATGCACCAAACGCGTCTCGTGTGCTGGCGACGACGGCCTCCGGATCGCGAACTTTTCCTTCCAATGCCAAGCCTGCCGCGCAATTTATCAACAGCAAAAGTTCGTTTCGGCGGGACACCGAAACCAGCACGCGAGACGCGTGCGCTCCCCAAGCACCTGAATATGCCTGCTGCGACTGAAACATATTCGCGAGGCGTTCCGGTTGAGCTCGGCAAGATCGACAGCGAGCTAAAAAGGCTTTGGGAACAAGGTGAGGGTGCAATGACGCGCGCGTCCCTGGTCAATCTGGCCGTTTACAGTGAAGAACTGGGCTCACTGGAAAAGAACACCCAGCTCATCGCAAAAATTGCCGAAAACCACGCCTGTCGCGCCATTGTCATTGGGGCGGATTGCAAGGCGAAGGAAAGTCGAGTGGAAGCCTGGATCAGCGCGCATTGTCACATCAGCCGCGCGGGCAGCAAACAAATTTGCTCCGAACAAATTTCGTTCCTGCTCGAAGGCCCGTGCACAAAGCTTTTGCCGAGCATCGTTTTCTCGCATCTGGATTCGGATCTTCCCTTCTATCTTTGGTGGCAGGGCGAATTTCGCGAGCCGATGGATCCACAACTTTGGGCCTGGGTCGATCGTGTCATCTACGACAGCCAAACGTGGGAAGATTTTCGCGCGCAATTGCGTCTCGTGGAGTCCGCGCAACAGGAAGCAAAGCAGCGTATCGTCCTTTGCGACTTAAATTGGACGCGACTGGACAAAGTCCGTTTCGCCCTAGCGCAATTTTTCGATCATCCGGCATCGCACCATCATTTCGCCACAATTGATAACGCGCGCATTGATTTCGCACCCGGGTTCAGATCGACTGCTGTGCTTTTTGCCGGTTGGCTTGCAGCGCAATTAAATTGGCGCGCCGAAAAGATGGCAAGAGTCGACGATCTTCGATTTGTGGATTCAAGCAGCCGAAAGATCGAGATTAAACTGCGAGAGCGAGGCGCTGAACCGGTTGGCGAAATCGTTCTGAACTCGCGCGAAATAGAGTTTTCGGTCACCCATGCGAAATGCGGCGATCTCCTGGAAGTTTCACGCAGAAAGTCGGGCGAGAGACGTATGCCGCAGCTGATGCCGGCAGGGAAGAACGATCCAGTCAGCCTGATGAGTGAAGAGCTGATGCGCGGCGGCCCGCACCATGTCTATCTGCGTGCCGTCAATTGTGTTCGCGATTTGTTGTAAGTGGGGATGATCGACCGTCGGCGCCGACGAGCGCGAGAAGAGAATGCACATTCTTGCCAATCGAGAACAATTCTTTGGCCCGTTGCGATCCACGCTCGCCAAGGCGCTGCGCCAAATCAATATCGTCAAACAGACGGACGATCGCACCAGCGAGTGCGGCGGCATCGCCCGGTGGCACAAGAAATCCTGTTTCGTTTTGAATCACCATTTCCGGAATCCCGCCGATCGCCGTCGAGACGACCGGCAAGCCAGACGCCATCGCCTCCATGATTACAGTGGGGAGATTATCCATCCCGCCATCGGCTTCGACCACGCTCGGCAAGACAAAGACCGTTCCCGCCGCCAAACGCTCCCTTATTAGATGTTGTGGTCTTGTGCCCAATAGTTCGACGAAGTTTTGCAGATCAAGCTGGTTGATTTGCTCGCGTAATTCGTCCTCGAGCGGCCCTTCGCCGATGATCTCGCACCGAAATGATTTTCCTCGCTCCACCAACAAGCGGCAGGCGCGAATCAACTCGCCAAAGCCTTTTTTCGCGATCAAACGACCAACTGCGACAATCAATGGTGAAGTGGACGAAAAATCTGCGCGTCTGAACAGCGCCAGATCCAAGCCGTTGTAGATGCGATGGACCCGGTCTGCGCGATCTGGGAAGCGCTGGCGCAAAAATTTTCCCGCGTATTCGGTTTCGGTAACAACTACACGCGCTGCATCGATAAGTTTGTCCAGGCCGATTTCGAAATCGCGCGGCACGAAAATGTCGTTGGCATGCGCGGTAAAGCTGAAAGTGATTGGGAAGAATTTGCCGATCCAAAAAGCAGTACGCGCGGCCATTCCGGCAAAGTGCGCGTGAACATGATGAATCCCCATTTTTTGCAAGCGCACGCCGACATAAATCGCCTGATAAAGACGAAGAAAATCACGACGCCTGCCCCATTTATCGAGAGCAGCAATAACTTCTCGCGGTAGGTTTGCTTTTTTCGAAGCGCGGCGAACTTCACGCAACAGTTGTTCCTCGTCAGGGAGGTAATGGACGCTTTTGACAATGCGTTCGTCCCAGTCCTGCGGCGGCTCATCTTTTGGCTTGCGGATGGAGAAGATCGGCGGAGCAAAGCCTTGTCGCGCCAGCTCAGCCACCTCTCGATAGCAAAAAGTCTGTCCGAATGACGGGAACCGCTCGAAAAGATAAGCGAACTGCGTCATCGATACGAATTAACTGGGGAAATGTTTATCGTCGCACTGTTATCACGGCAAAGAAGGCGATGCTCATAGAGCGCCGCTACAGGCGAAATCGGCGACCTCAAGCAGAATCTCTTTTAACGGGAATTGGTTTTCCGGAATCGTCCACAGCGACATGCGTAAAGACGCCATGCGTGACGCGGATCTGTTTTCCGTGCATGTAACGGCGCACCCAAACTTCAACGGGGATCACCATTGAAGTGCGACCAATTCGTTCAACCCAGGCGTAACAAGCGACGGTGTCCCCCACCCGAACGGGTTCGAGAAATGACATTCCTTCCATTGCCACTGTCACGACCCGTGCTTGCGCGACTTTTGCGGCAAGAATGCTGCTGCCAAGATCCATTTGCGACGCCAACCATCCCCCGAAAATATCGCCATTTGGATTCGTGTCCTTGGGCATGGCAATCGTTTGGATAACCAGTTCGCCTCTTGGTTGATAGAGTTCGTCCATTCGCGCGAAGGATAACACAATTCCAATACCGCGATAGGCACGCCGCGCTACGCGAGGTGGATCGAGCAGTCTCTTGCTCGATGGTAGAATAATCGCCTGCGGCGCCTTAAATAACATCGCGAGACGCAGCGCGCGATCCACTTACAGAATCAACATGCAATCCCCGTAGCTGTAGAACCGGTAGCGCTCACGGATTGCTTCCTCGTAGGCCCGCAGCAGAAACTCGCGGCCGGCAAACGCGCTTACCAGCATGAGCAAAGTCGAGCGCGGTAAATGGAAATTCGTAAGCAGAAGATCGACAGTCCGGAACCGATATGGTGGATAAATAAAAATGTCCGTCGATCCTTCCTGCGCGAGAATTCTTCCGGACGCGCGCTTCGCCGACTCCAATGTTCGAACAGTTGTTGTTCCAACGGCCACGATCCGGCGGGCATTGTTGATTTTGTTGGCGGCTTCTGCCGAAATGGAAAAGCGTTCCGCGTGCATTCGATGCTCAGTGATGTTCTCCGATCGCACCGGGAGAAATGTTCCAGTTCCCACATGCAACGTCACGAACGCGTACGGAACCTCACTCAGAATTTCCGGCGTGAAGTGGAGTCCAGCGGTTGGAGCGGCAAGTGCGCCGGGCTGCTGAGCAAACGCAGTCTGATAACGCGCCTGGTCCTCCTCATCACTTGCGCGCCCGATGTAGTGCGGCAACGGCATTGAACCGCCGGCATAAAGATCGATGTCTTCATCCAACACCACGATGCGCTCGCCATCGGGCGTGATTTCCTCCACCCGTAAAATGGCATCGCCGATCTTTGCAGCGGCGCCAACGCGCATTTTTCGACCGGGTTTGACCAGACATTTCCAGCGCCCGGGCCCAATGCGGCTGATAAAGAGAAATTCAATTGTGCCGTCCTCAGAAAATCTTCGTGCCGGGAGCACTCGTGTGTCGTTCAGAACAAGCAGGTCGCCCGGATTGACTAACGCCTTCAAATCTGCGAATTGCCGATGTTCAATCGTCTGCTCGTCGCGATGAAGGACCATCATTCGAGAATCCTCACGTCGCTTGCACGGCCGCTGAGCAATCAATTCGCGCGGCAGATCATAATCGTAATCGCTCAGTTTTGAGCTCATTTCTGTTTTCCATTCGCGGCAGGTAGGCGCGGTTCACCCGAACCGCCCGCAGGCAACACGCGCGCCGCGGGCGATTGAGGTCAATCGCCCCTTCTCATCATCAAAGGATTTGCAGCGAGGCGCAAAATTTTGGATGATCGCCTGAATGAAAGAACCAGCTCTCGAGCTTACCATCGCAGCGCTGGAACGGATTCGCCAGACGAGTGATCGCTTGCCCCGCGCATCGAGAATCTCACTCGCACGACTGCAATTCGTAGCACCGAATAAAAGGGACCTGCTGGTACCGATTCGGGAGCGTGTACGCACTTGCATAAAATGTTCGCATCTGGCCAGCTCGCGCACACAGACGGTCTTCGGCGTTGGAAATCCCGACGCGGAGTTAATGTTTATCGGCGAAGCTCCCGGCATGGACGAGGACAAGCAAGGCGAACCATTTGTCGGACGTGCCGGCCAGCTGCTGACGAGAATCATTGAGACGATGGGCTTTGCCCGTGAGGAAGTTTATATCGCCAATATTTTAAAATGCCGTCCCAATACAGCGCCCGGTTCTTTTGGTAACCGGCCGCCGACGCCGCTCGAAATGCAGACGTGCCGATCCTATCTGGTCGAGCAAATCGACATTATTCAGCCGAAAGTCCTGGTCGCACTCGGCGCGGTTGCTGTCGAAGGCCTGCTCGGAACACGAGGCGCCATGCGGGAATTGCGCGGCAGATGGCACTCCTACAATGGAATCCCGTTAATGATTACATATCATCCCGCCTATTTGCTTCGAAATCAGGCGCCTTCGGAAAAGCGCAAAGTCTGGGAAGACATGCTGCAAGTGCTGGAACGACTCGAACGACCAATCACGGAGCGCCAGCGAAACTATTTTCTGTGATTCTGTAATGGCGCTCTATGAGTGTCGGATAATTCGAGCGACGATCACAAACCGCCGCTACAGTTTCGCTCGTTCGAATATCGCTTCGATCTGCTTGCGCGATGCGAAAGTAACGGCCAACGATAAAATTATCCTGCGCACTTCGCTGCGCGGAACTTTCACCATGCGTTGCAAAGCCGTCGCGCCCGCATCACGCAAAAGCGCAAGCGTGCGTGCCCCGATCAACGCTGGCAAAACCGTCGCGGCACGCACCCGACGATTTCGGATCGCAAGCGAGTACTGCATCCCGCATTCCAGTCCGTCCTTCGCTTTCTCAGCCCAACTTCTGTAGATCGGCTGAAAACGTTCCGGCTCGGAGAGAATTCCGGCCGGACTCAGACGAGCTGCGCCTAATTCGTATTCGGGAAAATAACATCTTCCCGCCCGGAGATCGGCACCAGCATCCCGCAGAACATTGATCAACTGAAGTCCCATCCCGTAGCGTTTGCCGAGTGCAAGCATCTCGTCTTCGCTCAGGCTAGCAAAGTCCCAAACATGCCTGAAACAGAGTCGCGTCCAAAATTCGCCGACAGAACCAGCCACCAGATAGGTGTATTCATCCAGAGCGGCTGTATTTTGAAGTGCGCGAATTTCTTCGGGACTATCGAAGCGCTGTAGATCGAGCATCTGGCCGTGGGTAATTTTTTCGAGCACGACACGAATGTCATCGCGATCCGCCTTTTCCACACGCTCGAGCCAGCCCAAACAATCTGGGAGCAATTCGAGGAGCCTTCGCTCAGCCGCATTCTCCTGTAGAGGCACAAAGGACGCGATAAGATCGACGACGACCTCGCGTGAAGCTTTGCCCTGAATCCCGTTCGACAGCATCCTTAGAGTTTCCGTTCGCACGGTTCTGGAAATTCGTGCGGTATCGGCGACCGTGTCTGTCGTTCGCGCAAGCAAATACGCCAGTGCGACCGGCTCGCGTAATTGCGCCGGCAAGAGTCGGATCGAAACGTAAAACGAGCGCGAAACCGAGCGCAGAATTGCTGTTTGCAGCCGCTGAACAGACACGTGGGACGATACTCTCATCTCTTGTAGCCGGTATCGATGATCCTGGTAGGGGATATTAGCGACAACGCGATCATCATCGAGGGCCGGGGTCACCGAGCCTGGCTACAGAAGGAGATTTCATCGGCCTATATTTCTGATCTCGATCCGATTTAGCGCCGCATTACCCAGGCCAAGCTGGCTGGCAAAGTCGACATAGGCGGCTGCCCGTCCAATAGGAGGCAGACTGGCGCGTGCCCGCCACTGCTCCAAACGCCTCAGCGCTAGGGCGTCCAATGCCACTGGATCCTTGCTCGCATAAAGGGTCGCGTGATGGATTGCGTAGTTCGGCTGTGACTGCGGGCCGCCGGCATATTGCGCGACGAGGCCGTCCATCAAATTGAAGACGACTTTCTTCGCGATGGTCGGATCGCTGTAAATCTCGGCGAGACTTTCGGCGCCAAACCGCGAGCCTTGAGTGAAGCGACGCCAGTTGTCGATGTTTGGAATTGTCACGTTGTAAATGCAACCAGCGATGCCATTCGTTTCGCTGCTGCTCATTACCGGCACATTGATGATCTTAGTTATTTCGGTCGAAATGATCTTAGAAAAATGACTCACGTTACTTGTATTTTCCGCGTCAGAGAGAAGCGGCATCTTTCCCTTATCGCTCCGGTAATCGATATCGCCCCAAATCAGTTTACCAATTAAGGGAGCAGAGAGAATCGCTTTCGGATCGTAGCCGTCGCGCGGCGCGATTGCTCTAAGCTGATAGCCATCAATCCCCGGCCGATACCCGGCGTCGGTAATTCCACCCAAAGACCGGTCCCAAACAATAATGCTGCCGCGCGGATGACCTGCCGCAACAAGCCCATCAACGATCGCGTTTACGACGTCATGGTGCGTTGTAAAAAGTTCGCCGCCTGCCGCGGAGATTTTAATTCCAATCCTGTCGTCCGGAGAAACGAGGGACGCCCAGGCCTTCGCCACATCAGGCTGGCCAGTTGCGGCGAGAACAAGTCGATTAACCATCTCGCGCACAACGCGCGAATTCGTCTTGTAATCTCTGATTGAGTCGGGATCGTGCACGGAATACACGATCGACGGCGTGGCCACAGGCTGTGGCCCTTGCGCGAATCCCGAGGCAATGGCGCAGAAGAAAACAAGAGCTACGTTTCGCATCAATAAGGTGCCTGGCACTGGCAACGGATTTTATGAGCAATGGCCCAAATCACAACTCTTCGGCTGTAGTGGCAGCCGTATCGGCTGCATTCCCCTCTCCCGCGCGCGACACGCCTGCCGCTAAAGGACCGATACGACATCTCTATGTTCATATCCCGTTCTGTGCGCGCATCTGCCCGTACTGCGCATTTTACAAAGATCTGCTCGATCGTTCGCAAACCTGGCGATTTTGCGAGGCCCTGCTGCGCGATCTTGACGGGCAGAACGCCATTTTCGCGATATCGCCTCGAACTATTTATCTCGGTGGCGGCACGCCGACGGCCATCAGCACTTCACAGTTGGAATTTCTGCTCGGAGGTTTTCACCAGCGGCTCGATCTCTCAGGATTGGAAGAATGGACGATCGAAGCGAATCCGGGAAGCGTTTCGGAACGCAAAGCGGCACTCTTGCACAAATGTGGAGTAAATCGGATCAGCCTCGGCGTTCAGTCCTGGGATAATGACTTGCTAAAAATCCTGGGACGGGAACATAACGCAGGGCAAGCCGAGCAATCTTTTCACATTTTGCGCGCAGCGGGATTCTCAAATATCAATGTCGATCTCATGTTTGGCCTGCCCGGCCAGACGTCTCAGCAGTGGCAAAAGACGCTGGAGAAAACGATTTCGCTGCGCCCCGATCACATTTCCGCGTACTGCCTGACGTACGAAGAGGACACGGAATTTTTTCGGCGTCAGTCGCGCGGCGAACTCAAAGCGAATCCCGACGCCGATGCGGATTTCTTCGAAATGACAATGTCGATCCTGGAGAACGCCGGCTACGAACATTACGAAATCTCAAACTATGCGCGTCCCGGTTTTTCTTCAGTTCATAATCGCGCCTATTGGTCGGGCGAAGATTATCTCGGCGTTGGTCCCAGCGCGTTTTCCACCGTCGGAATGCGACGTTGGCAAAATCTTGCTGATTATCGCGGGTATGCGGATCGCGCTCTTTCGGGCCAATCACCAATTGGATCGACAGAAAATCTGACGAACGATATGAAACGCGCGGAGAGGATCGCGCTTTCTCTGCGAACACGCGAAGGAGTCCCCGTCCGGGAACTGAAACGTTTCGCGCGAGAAACAAATGAGTTTATTGCGCTCGGGTTGCTTCGACAAGCGAATGGCAGCTTCGTCCTTACGCAAAAAGGCAAATCGCTGGCCGATTCAGTTTCCGAAGCGTTTGTATAGCCAGGTAGGGACGCACCTCCGGGGCGTCCGACTTTTGTTGCACTGCGGATTACGCAGATTTACGCACATGAGATTCGTCGGACATCTCGGAGAGAAGTCCCTACCTGTATTATTCCACCGCGCCGTAACGGCGTTGCCGCCGTCCGTACTCCTCTACCGCTGCAAGGAGGTCCTTCTTTGTGAAATCAGGCCAGAGTTTCGGCGTCACATATATTTCCGTGTAGGAAAGCTGCCAGAGAAGAAAGTTCGACAAGCGCATTTCGCCAGAGGTGCGAATGAGCAGATCGGGATCGGGATAATACCGCGTGTAAAGATGTTTGCTGAACATTTCGACGTCGATCATCCCCTTGTCGATGTGACCCAACTCAACCGCACGAAGCAAACTTTTGATCCCATCGATAATCTCGAGCCGCCCGCCGTAACTGAGCGCCAGGATCAGGGTCAATCCGTTATTGCCCGCAGTTTGCTCGATGGTTTTATGAAGCTGTTCCTGGGAACTCTCCGGTAGATCGGTCAAACGGCCGATCGCTTGAAGGCGAACATTTTTCTCGATCAATTCCGGCGTCTTCTCTTTCAAGAACTTCTCGAGCAGACGCATAAGCGAGTGGACTTCGCTTTTGGGACGCTGCCAGTTTTCAGCGGAGAAAGCGTAAAGCGTGAGATATTCGATTTTCAAGTCGCCGCAGCCCTCCACGCATTCGCGAACAGCTTGAGCGCCTGCTTCGTGACCTTTGATTCGCGGCAGACCGCGCGCCTTCGCCCACCGGCCGTTGCCATCCATAATGATCGCGATATGACGCGGAACGGTTTTCACGTTCGGGGGCATAATTACACGAAGATAGTCTCGCCGCGCGCTGGCCCGACGCTAATCACAGATAGTTTTGCTCCCGTTAGCTGAGAGATGTATTTAACATAGTTCCTTGCCGCTAAAGGAAGTTGCGAAAATTTTCGCGCTGAATGCGTAGATGTCTTCCAGCCGCGCACTTCTTCATAGACTGGTTCGCAATTGGCAAGCTGCGCGGCGTCACACGGCGGAACGCTCAGGCGTTTCCCGTTTAGCCGGTAAGCCACGCAAACCCGGATCGGATCGACATGATCGAGCCCATCAAGATTCGTAATGGCGAGTTCGTCGATCCCGTTGATCATCGTTGCGTAATGGGTCGCCACGGCATCAAACCAACCGCAGCGGCGCTTGCGCCCCGTGGTCGCCCCAAACTCGCGTCCCAGGTTGTGAAGCGTTTCGGTCAGTTGTCGGTTTTCCGTCGGTAACGCGCCCTCGCCGACGCGCGTGGTATAGGCCTTCATGACGCCAACCACACGATCCATCCGATGCGGCGGCACACCGGTGCCTGTGCATGCGCCGCCAGCCGTTGTGTTTGAGGAGGTCACGTAAGGATACGTCCCATGATCGATATCGAGAAATGTGCCTTGCGCCCCTTCAAAAAGAATTTCTTTGCCGCGCTCGAGAGCGCGATGAAGATACACAACCGTGTTGCCGACGAATGGGCGCAGCTTTTCTCCAGCCCTAAGATAACTTTTGTTGACCTCGCGAAAACTGATCGGTTTTGCGCCGAGCGCCTGGAGAATTCTGTTGTTCTCGAGCACCTTGGCTTGCAATTTTTTTGAGAAAACAATTGGCTGCATCAGATCGGACATCCGCAGACCGGTGCGCGCAGCTTTGTCTCCATAGGCCGGGCCGATTCCGCGTTTCGTCGTTCCAATTCTGGCCCTGCCCTGACGCAGTTCGCGTTGCTCGTCGAGCAAGCGGTGATAAGGCAGAACCAAATGAGCGCAATCGCTAATGAGCAAATTTTTCCCGATTGTGATTCCCAATTTGCGCAGGCCATCGATCTCGGCCACGAGCGCGACGGGATCGATAACAACGCCATTGCCGATCACGCAGATTTTTCCGCGCCGGAGTATTCCCGATGGGATCAGGTGCAGAATGTATTTGACCCCGCGATGGATAACGGTGTGCCCGGCATTGTTACCGCCCTGGCTGCGCACGACAATATCGGCCTTGGCGGTGAGCACGTCGATAATCTTGCCTTTTCCTTCATCGCCCCACTGCGCTCCAATTAGAATTGAGTTGGCCATCGAAATCAGAAAATGGGCAAAAAATTTTCCCGATGCATCCGGCAGGACACATTCGGGACTGCCGCCGAATCATATGTTGGCCGCGACCGGCTGCAAGGGATTTTGCACCGGATGTGCCCATCGACGATCGATCACATCCACCCGCGCAGTAGCAGAGTCAATAATCCGATCCCGAGTACAATCCGGTAAAGAGCAAACGGGACAAATCCGCGTGCGCGCACCCAATGCATGAACCAGGCGACCACTCCCAACGCGACGAAAAACGAAATCACAAAGCCGATCGCGAGCACGATCCATTGATGGCCGTTCATGGCGAATGGCGCGAGATTTTGGTCAAAGTCGGCGTGACGATACGGCCCGACTGCCTTTAGAAAATCGTAGCCGGTCGCCACCAGCATCGTTGGCATCGATAGAAAAAACGAAAATTCGAGCGCGGCCGGACGCGACATGCCTGCTACTTGTCCGGCGGCGATCGTGGCCATTGAGCGCGATGTGCCGGGAAAAATGGCGGAAAGAATTTGCGCAGCGCCAATCCACACTGCTTGTGGCAAAGTCATTTCCTTCATGTGCGCAGTGCGCGGCCGCGTAAAGACGGCGTCAACGATCCACATGATGATTCCACCGATGAGCAGCGCCAGGGCCATAACCCAAAGGTTCTCCAGGTTTTTGCCGATTTGTTTCGCCAGGGCCCAAGCTGGGACAGCCGTAACGACAAACGCGATCAACGTCAGGCTTAGCGGATGAGTAAAGATCGTGCGATCGCCGCGTTCGCCTCCTGGAAACGTGCGAACAAACTTCACGATGCGCTCCCTGAAATAAACCGGCAGTGCAAGAATTGCGCCAAGTTGAATGACGATGGTGTACATCTTCCAGAAGCCGTCCTGAAGATCGATATCCAGCAGCGCTTCGCAGATGCGCAGATGCGCGGTTGAACTTATGGGAAGAAATTCGGTGATCCCTTCGACGATTCCGAGAAAGATCGACAACAGGTATTCGTACATTTGTGTTAAAGAGTTGAAGCGTTAATCGTCGGACCGTTACAGCGGCGTGGTGTTCGCACTCACAGCGCTTCCATCCCGCGTTCGCCCGTTCGGATCCGGACCGCTTCTTCCACTTGCGCGACGAATATCTTTCCATCACCGATCTTTCCAGTCTTGGCCGCACCCAAAATCGCTTCGACAGCGCGCTGCGCTCGGTCGTCGGGAACGACCATCTCGAATTTTATTTTGGGAAGAAAATCGACCGTGTACTCGGTGCCGCGATAAATTTCGCTGTGGCCTTTTTGGCGCCCAAAGCCTTTTACCTCGCTGAGAGTCATTCCTTCCACGCCTACTACCATAAGCGCTCCTTTTACTGGCTCGGTTTTAAAGGGCTTGATGATGGCCTCGATTTTTTTCACCGCGCCAAAGTAGAACCCGCGTTCCAAATGGCAAGCAGCGCTTCCTTCGGAGTGCTGTAGCGTCCGCTGTCCTCAGCGGACTTTGCCGCGCGTGACTATGCAGTGATTTGTGCGCTGAGGACAGCCGCATACTACGAACTCTTGTGACACACCTTCTCACCGTGCCTGGCGTGAAGGCAGCGTGGCCGAATGGGCGTGACCCTTGCTGCAGCCGACACGGCTGCCTCCACTGCTCAAGGAGCACCCACGTCGGTCACATTTTGCGTCCGAATTTTTTCTCCAGCTCGGCAAGCGAGATCTGGATCATTGTCGGCCGCCCATGCGGGCAGCAGTAAGGCAGATCGCAATCGAGCAAATCCCGAATCAGTTTCTCAACCTCTAGATAACCCAGCGGATCATTGGCTTTGACGGCGTGCCGGCAGACGGTCTTGGCAATCATCTCTTCGCCCAATCGCAATGCCGAACTGCTGTTGCTGACACTTTTCAGATCATCGATCACTTTGCGCATAAATTGCGCTGGATCTGAGGCGTTCAAAAAAGCCGGAAGGCTGTCGATCTTGAATGTATTTGGTCCGAAGCTCTCAATTCCAATCCCCATTTTTTCCAAGATCGGCGTGTTGCGCTCGATCCAATCCGCATCGCGCGGCGGCAGATCGAAAGTCTGAGGAATTAGCAACCTTTGCGTTGGAACCCCCTGCTCTTCCATTCTTTGCCGCAACTCTTCGAAAAGAATGCGCTCGTGCGCCGCGTGCTGATCGACCAGGACAAGCCCGTCTGCATTTTCCATCAAGATATAAAGCTTGTTAAGCACGCCGATGATTTGAAATTGCTGAGGAACGGCTTCCGTGGCATGCCGTTGTGGCCGTTGTAGGGCAGGCGCATCGTTCGCCGAATCAATGCGCGACGCTGGCAGGCGGAGCGCCTGACCTACAACCTCTGGACGTGGTGCGAGGCCGGGGTCACCAATTCCGACCACACTTGGGAACTCGCGCTCCGGACGCTCGGAATCTTTCGGCGCTCCTTCGACCGGTTGCGACGGAAGCGCGATCGGTGCGCGAAATTTCTCCTGCCACTCTGTCCGGCCGCGTTCCAACGTTTGCTGAACGCAGCGCGTGACCGCTTCCCGCACTCTGGTCAGATCGCGAAAACGTACCTCACGTTTCGCCGGGTGAACGTTTACATCGACTGCGGCTGGATCGAGATCGAGAAAAAGAAACGTGACCGGAAACTGCCCTTTCATAAGCGCGGTGTGATAGCCTTCGCGGATAGCGCCGGCGATGAGGCCGCTTTCGATCGCGCGGCCATTTACAAAAACAAGCTGTTGCGCGCGCGTTTGCCGGCTCAGCCCTGCTTGCCCGATGAAGCCGCTGATCTGAATTTTCTGTGAAGCGCTATCGTGTATCTCAATCAGGCGCTCCAACAGTTCGACACCATACAAATCTCGGATTCGATCGCGGAGCGTTGCTGTTGTCGGTAATTGGAACACAAGGCGGTCGTCTCGTAACAACGTGAAAGCGATCTGAGAATGGCCGATTGCCTGCAGGTGGATCTGATGCTCGATATTGCGGCTTTCCGTGTTTTCGGAACGAAGAAATTTTCGGCGCGCGGGAAGATTGTAAAAAAGCGAGCGCACTTCAACCTGCGTTCCCGGCGCTTCGCCGCCATCGCGGACAATGTCGATCTTGCCGCCATTGACAATGATTTCCGTTCCAGCGATGGCGTCAGGCTCCCGCGTGGTTAATCGAAATCGCGAAACACTGGCGATGCTCGGCAAGGCTTCTCCGCGAAAACCCAGCGTGCCAATAGCATGAAGATCGGCGGCCGAACGAATCTTGCTCGTGGCATGACGCTCAAGCGAAAGGAGCGCGTCATCACGATCCATGCCGCACCCGTCGTCAATTACGCGAACAAGCGAAATTCCTCCGCGACGAATCATGATCTCAATCTTTCGAGCCCCAGCGTCGATGCTGTTTTCGATTAGTTCCTTCACCACGGAACCAGGGCGCTCTACCACTTCGCCGGCTGCGACCTGGCTGGCGACGGTGTCTGGCAGTAATCGAATCCGGCTCATGCGATTTTGAATTCTAGTTTTAGGTTTACGAATTGCGAAGAAAAACAGGATCTGAAGCTTTTGCGGCTCTTTGACTTGGTTACGCAGTGCCGTATTTTCTGTAGATGATTAATGTCACGGACAATGCTGTTCGACAGCTCCGAAATTTGCTTGCAACCCAGGCGGAAAATTCCCGGAAGGGTTTGCGCGTACAGATCGCAAAAGGCGGCTGTTCGGGTCTGCAATACGAGATGGCGCTCGATGAAAAAAAGGATGGCGATGCCGTGGTGGAGCGGGATGGGATGCAATTTCTTATCGATGGCGAGAGTATCCCATACTTGCGGGACGCTACCTTGGATTTTCACGATGGTTTAACCGGCGTCGGTTTTCACATCGTCAATCCAAATGCGGCGCGAACCTGCGGATGCGGTTATTCGTTCGAAACGGCGCGGCCAGCTTGAAACCGGGGAATTCTCTCGCGCTCACGTGATGGACTATGGTGTTTCCCCATACGACGACCGATACGCCCGTCCACGGCGAGGGATCAATTATTTTGCTTGGACGGTTGTCATCCTGCTCTTGACCGGCTTGGCTCTCGCCGCGTGGCTGGGCAGTTTTTATATTTTCGATCAACCGGAGCGTCCCGAGAGCTACCGGATTTTACAAAGACTGCACAAAATTGATCCGCCGAAGCGTTTTCAGCTTACCGCCGCGCCGGCCGGTGAGTTCCTGAGCGCAAAGGAGCTGTACGATCGCTACATCGGGATGGGCAGCGCCGAATTGGCCAGGACCAATGCTGAACTGGCCCGCAATTATATTCGCAATTATCAGCTGGTGCGCGGCCTGGTGCCATATGTGGTGGGCAGATACACGATCGTGGCAGCGCGGGATCTCGGCCCTGGCGATGTGTTTACTTCGGGCATGGTCGCCCTGACGACCGCAGCCGATAGCGGCGAATTGCTCATGGAACATCTCTACCCGGCGAACCCAGAAGTCCTCCCACTCTTGAAGCAGACACTTAACGTTGGTTTGGAAGTCAAGCTGGAGCGCACACATGATCTCTCTGCCGTGATTCATGCGCAGCGATTGGCGGATGGCCGCATCATGATTACCGCTGTCCCACTGCTTTATGGAAGTTACACGGTTACCCGCGGTCTTGGGACGTTCCGACTTGAGCCACCGCTTACTCTCAACCTCGCGGCGGGCTGGCCGTTATTTAAGGCGCAAGAACGCGCCAAAATCGAGCAGCGATACGCAGATTATCGGCAAAAGATCGCAGCGGCCCAGGGTGGCGCGGTCCCCATACCTGGTTTGAGCCCCAGCGCCACACCTCCACCCGCCGACAATCAGCTCGTACGCGTCGAGCAAGCCAGGCCTGTCGAGGCTTCCTCCGTCGCGCCAGCTGCACAAGTGGCAAAGGCAACGCCGTCGCGTAAAGGAGGGAAATTGGCGAAGAAACAAAAACTTGAGTCTCCAGTCCCCGCATCTACCTCTGCGCCATCAGCCGTCGCCAAAGAACCGGCCGCGCCCGCTTCGACACCGATCGCAGTCGCATCAGCACGGACGCTGGAAACTCCGATTACAACACCGGCGCCGACTGTCGCTGCTGCATCTACCCCGACTGTTGCCCAGGCTCCAGCTGCGCCAACTGCAACGCCGGTGCCAGTTTTGCCCGCGCAGCCTGTTCCCGCCGATGCTTCTGGTGCAGCTCTGGCGTCAAATGCTGGCGGCGGCAGTTGGAAAACATTTCCGGCTGGAAAAATGCCGCTTGGACGCCTCATTGACACGGGCGATTTGCGAGATGTTGCCGAGCGCGGCCTTGCCGGCGAGCGTGTTTATCTCAAGGGACAATTCGTCGTGAATTTTTCCGATGCGAATCGCGCTGTCCTCCGCCCGCGCACGAAATTGACGGACAAGGTGCTTCATTTTGGCGGGGGCTCATCCACGCGCATCATTGTCGAATTTCCAGCCGGCTACACGCCTCCACAACAAGGAGCGACTGTGAGCCGGGATGAGATGCGGCCCTACGAAATCACCGAAGTACGCAGACAGGAGGACGGACAACTCAACGTCTTCGTGCGTGAAATAATGCAGCCGAATTAGTCGCCTCGCGGTTACAAAATCAATTCTTCATCCCGGAGATTTTAGTCTGGGGTGGTTGCCGTCCGAAAACGGCGAGCATTACTTAAAAATTCGATAATTGGGACGGCGTATTTTCTCGCTCGCCTTCACGGGCATGATTCTGTAGTTGTTATCTCTTTTCAAAGGAGCTTCATGAAAGAATTCGAAAAACTTGTTGGGCAACTGAGCGATTTTGTTTGGGGACCGCCATTGTTAATTCTCCTGCTCGGCACCCATATTTTTCTGACGTTCCGTCTTCGATTTATCCAGCGGTATATCGGGAAGGCGATTAAACTCTCGGTTCAGAAGTCACCTGAAGGACGCGGGGACATCAGCCAATTTGGCGCGTTAACGACTGCGTTGGCCGCCACCATCGGCACGGGTAACATCGTTGGCGTCGCTACAGCGATTGCTGCCGGCGGGCCAGGTGCCGTGCTCTGGATGTGGCTGACCGGTGTCTTCGGAATCGCCACGAAATATTCCGAAGCAGTCCTCTCCGTGAAATACCGCATCGAAACCGAAAGGGGTCGGATGGCCGGAGGTCCGATGTATGTCCTCGAGAGAGGGATGAAACAGAAATGGCTCGGAGTCATCTTCGCCATCCTGACAACGATATCCGCATTCGGCATCGGGAATATGGTCCAGGCAAACTCCATTTCGACGATGGTAAACGAAACATTCCGCATCGCTCCATGGATTACAGGCGTCGTGATGGCTGCGCTCACAGCTTTCGTAATCCTGGGGGGAATCAAATCAATAGCGAAAGTGTGCGAATTCCTGGTACCGTTCATGGCCATCTTCTATGTCGGCGGGTGCGTCATACTCCTGATCATGAACGCATCGGGAATTCCCGCGACGATACAGCTAATCGTCCAAGACGCCTTTACCGGTCAGGCGATGATTGGTGGCTTTGCCGGCGCCACCATGAAAGAAGCAATCCGTTACGGCGTCGCGCGTGGGCTGTTCTCAAATGAATCCGGCTTGGGCAGCGCACCCATTGTTGCCGCCGCGGCACAAACCAAAAACCCCGT
>JBIOVE010000028.1:0-3120 GCA_044867565.1 Candidatus Udaeobacter sp.
CGGCGAAAAAATGGAAAAACAGATGTGGGAGGAGATCAAGGCGAAGAATTGGAAAGCGGTGGAAAATAAAATCGCCGACGGCTTTCAGTCTGTTCATCCGGATGGAGCGCGCGACCGGGCCGGCGAAATATCGTTGATCAAAAACCTGGACGTCGGCCAGGTGGCACTCAGCGATTTTAAATCGACCACGGATGGCGAGAACATTGTAGTTACGTATATGATTTCGGCGCAGGAAACGATCGATCTGGAGCGATTGCCGACAAAGCCTGCTCCGCGCCTGAGTGTCTGGAAAAAAGGAGCGAGTGGCTGGCAATGGATTTGCCATGCCAATCTCACTCCAATTCCTTAGAAATAGTCGCCATAGGCGTCGCCCTGCCTGCCACGTCGTAGCCTGCGGAGGCGGGTGGGCGGACGCGGCCCCTGTTTGAAGGGCACATTAACGGCGCGCTTCGCAACCGCCTTCGCACAGCTTCAGCGCGGCAGGCAGCGAAGCGGCCACAGGCAGAGTGTGTCCCCCAGATCATTGCGCCTTGCCCGCGATTAGCTTTTGAAAGCGAGGGTCGTTCCGAATCGGGTCCCATTCCCAACGATGTTTCAGATCGTTAATTGTGATGCTGTAATCGGCGCTGTCCACCGCGCCAGGCGTTTTGAGCAATCGCTCGATGAGCGGAATCGCGAGATCTTTTTCACCGACGCGAGTGTAGATGAGCGCGAGGTAGCAGTTCATGATCGCGCCATCGACGGCGTCTTCCGATTCCGGCTTGAGTTCGACGGCTCGGCGGCCCTCGCGAATCGCCTCGTACTTTTGGCCTGCGAACGCGTAGAACCAGCCGAGGTTGGCATGCCGATCTGCGCTCAAGGGCGCCTCTTCGACCGCTTTTTCAAAATTCGACCGTGCTAATTCAAACAATTGCTGGGCTTGCGTTTGTTTGCCTTCGGCCAGCTCGATACAGCCTTGGAGAAAACTTTTCGGTGTCGCTCCCGCATTCGTGTACGAGATCTCGTTCAAATCCGACATTTGCAAAGCCGTGCGCGCCGCGGCAAAATCGCGCCCAATCATCGCCACGTCCCAACGGCACGACGTTACCGCGCCATCCGGATCGGTTCCTGCCGGCACCTGGCTGAGAACGGATTTGAGCGAACGCGTGTCGCCCTTCCACCAGAAATCGATGTAACCACTTTGGATTTTTGCGACGAGAGACGCCGGCGCCATTGCGCGCATTTTTTCCGCCCATCCCGCCGCTTCTGGCCAGCGACGCATCGCCGTGTTCGTATAGATCAATTGGAGGACGGTACTGGGATTTCGCGGATCGATCTTCGCGACCTTTTCGTATTCTTCGACCGATTCCTGCCATTTGCCTTGGCGGCGTTCGATCGCTGCGATCAAGCGGGCAATATCTCCGTTATTTGGCGATAAACGCGAAGCGATCTCGAATTGCTCGAGCGCACGGTTATAATCCTGATCCATCCAGTAAACGCATTGCCCCAGTGCGAAGTGTGCTTCCGCCAGATTTGGTTGGAGCCGCAAAGCAGTTTCGGCTTCGGCGCGGGCTTTCGATTTCCAGGTGTCGAGCGGTTCGTGAAAATGGAAAACCTCCGCGCAGATGGATGCAAGCCGTGCATGAGCAAGCGCAAAATTCGGGTCGAGCGCAATCGCCTGCATGTAAAGCTGCTCCGCGGCCTTATAATCTTCGAGCAGCGTATCGGGATTTCGCGCGATTTGATTCGCACGCAAATAAAGCTCGTATGCTTCCGTGTTCTCGGTCGGTATCTCTTCGACGCGTGCTTTTTCCTGCGGCGAAAGTTTGGCCTGGAGTTGGTCAGCAATCGCCTTCGCAATTTCGCTTTGGATTGCGAACACATCCGCCAGATCGCGGTCATACCGCTCCGCCCATTGGTGGGTATCTGTCCGGGCGTCGATCAGTTGCGCCGTCACTCTGACGCGGTTGCCTGAGCGTTGCACGCTTCCTTCAAGCAGATGCGCGACCCCAAGTTGCTGGCCAATCTCCCGCAGGTTACGCTCGGCGCCGCTCTTGTATTGCATAACGCTGGTGCGGCTGATGACTTTTAAATCTGCAATCTTGGCGAGATCGGTCAGAATTTCGTCCTGTACTCCATCGGCAAAATAAGCGTTCTGTCGATCACTGCTTCTGTTTTCAAATGGAAGAACGGCGATACTTTTCTCCGGAATTTCCGGCGCGGGAAGAAGGGAAGACCTGAAAATAGATGCGCTCGCCGATTTGGTGGGTGGCCGATGCCAAAAAAGCGGAACGCCTACGGAAAATGCGCCAATGATAATGGTGGCTGCAGCAAGCAACGCCCAACGGCTTTTCGATCCGGAAATTTGCCTCAGCAGCAGCGCTTTCCTGCCCCTTCCGCGCCTGAATTTTTCCGGCAATTCTGGATTGCCCAGTTCTCCATCATAGAGGTTGATCACATGAATGCGCACGCCGTGTTTCACCTCGCACTCGCCCAAGTCATGGAGGAGCGGTTGCCACTGGCGATAATGCTTCAGATCGTCTGCGACGTGCTGGGAGAGAAGGATGTGTCCTGCGTCTCCGCAATCCATCACCCGCTGCGCGGTGTTAATCCCAGCACCGGCAACGTTGGCTCGGTCGTTGACATCTCGAACCTGATTGACGGGACCACTATGAATACCCATCCGCAGTTTCAGTTGCGGATGTTCTTTTAACTTTTTGCTGATCTCAAGCGCGCAACGGACTGGCGCCTCTGGGCTATTAAAGAAAACGAGGGCCATTCCATCGCCAGCGGGAATCTGGATTAGCTTGCCCGCCGCTTCCGCCACGCGCACTTGTTCAGTGTTTTGAACGATTTCAGCGAGTTGTTGTTGAAGCTCGCTCTGTTCCTCTACGAGCAGCTTCGAGTAACCGACCAGGTCCATGAATAACACATGGCCAATCTCCAATTGAAGGTCCGGTTCAGAGCCAGCGGCCATATCGTTTCAATCCCGGGAGGAGCTCTTCGCCCTCACGGATTTTTCTGCCGATTAAGCACTTTAGTGCGATCGATTCCGATTCGACGCAAGAGATCGGCGAAACGCGGATCGGAACGAAGCGCTCGATACTCGCCTTCGGGCGTGATCTCGAACGCCCAGGAAAA
>JBIOVE010000029.1:0-4298 GCA_044867565.1 Candidatus Udaeobacter sp.
CTCGTCCCCTTAACACGTTGGTCTTCACCGTGCCAAGCGGAATATCCAATATTCGCGCAGCTTCCTGATGCGACAGGCCGTTTTGGCAGCAAAGCAAAACCGCCGAACGCTCGTGCAGGGGAAGCAAATTCAGCGCATGCATAAGGTCATGTCTCAGGCCAGGATCGGCCACCTGGGGATCGCGTTCGGCTTGAAGTTGTTCTTCATCGATTCCAACAAACTCTTTGCGGCGCCGTGCGTTTTCCCGGAAACAATTGTAGGCAATGCGATAAAGCCAGGTCGAGAAACGGGCTTCACCCCGAAAGCTCCGGATGTTTTTATATGCGCGCAAGAAAGTGTCCTGGGCGAGGTCATCCGCCAGCGCGACATCGGTGCGGGTAAGCTGGCGCAGGAGACCCCGCACACTCGATTGATGCCGCCGCACCAGTTCGCCGAATGCGTGCTGATCGTCATCGACAAGGACTCGCGCGATGAGGTCTCCATCGGTCAGCTCCACAGCCGCAGGTTACGGTACCGGCGGCACATTGTCCTTCTTTCCCTCCAGCTTCCACACCAGAAGATAACCCGCGCCAATCAGGAAGGGAATAAGCCCGATGCTCCAGGCGCCGCCCTCCCAGTCGTTTACGGCGGCAAAGAATAACATCAGGCCAAGGCCAACCATCGCGAGGACCACACCGCGACGCAAATCGGAGCGCTGCCGCTGTGCGGGGGGTGGATTCAGCAGGGCCTCAGGTACTGGCTGCCCTTTTTCCACCATCATACGGACAGTGCGATGTAACGCCCGGGTTTTCGAAAAACTGAAATACAGGATCACCGCGACAATGAGAATCGGCGTCCCGAAGATCGTGAGGAAAACGATCGTCACAATCGGGATCGCTATCCAGGGAACGTCCGAGCCGTGTTCGAAAGCGTCATTATCGGTCGAAACATTCAGGTGTTTTCGGACCTTCTTTTCGATCCTGCTTTGAAGGTCGTCGCTCGTCGTACTGCGTGCCGGCGAGACGGTAGTCGCGGGCGCAAGGGTCGCACTCGGTGAGACCGTCGTCACTGGAGTCGGCGATACGGTTGCCGTTGGAGAAGATTCCTCGTCAGCACCAGGGGGGGTGGGAGTTTGGGCGATCGCGCCTATGGCGAGCACGAATGACGCGACGCAGCAGAGTAATGGTATTTTCATAATATTCCTTTGAGAATGAGATGGAGGCCGAGCGGTATTTGGATTCAAAAATTTCGAGAAATCTTCAGGCCAACCGGGCGCAATTAAAAGGTTGCGCCGCGCGGCCTGCTGGACATTATTGCTTCCCCCAAAATTGCGGGTGTAGCTCAGTGGTAGAGCACCTCCTTGCCAAGGAGGACGTCGCGAGTTCGAGCCTCGTCACCCGCTCATTTTTTGGTAGCCGCTTCGCTGTGCGAAGCGCCGCTCTGATCTGGAAACCAGCGAAATCGCATCGCCCGCACGGCGACGGCTGTAGCACGCCCGCACCAAAAAATCGGCTTGTCCAAGATCCCTTTGATCATAAATTTTGCACCATGAAAACCAGATCTTTCTTCCGCTACGCGCTCGTTGCGGGGCTCCTCTTCCTTGGAGCGCCCCTTCGAGCTGCAACAAATGAAGCTAAAGACAAAACCCCATGGCGAATTACCGGCCAACTCGAGGAAGCGTGTTCGTGCGACGCCGCGTGCCCCTGTTGGTTCAATTCCAAACCGACCAAGATGACCTGCAGCGGCGGCCAGGTGCTCTTCATCCAAAAAGGTAATTACGGCAAAACCAGGCTCGACGGTCTCGCTGTGGCGGAAATGGGCCAAAGTCCAGAAGGCCAGACGATGATGGAATCGTACGGCAACTGGAACTTTGCCTATTATTACATCGACGAGAAGGCGAGCCCCGAGCAGCGCAAAGCGCTGGAAGCTATCGCCGGCGCAGTGTTGACGCCGGGCGTTTCAAAGAAAACTGAGACACGCTACGTGCCGATCACCCGAAAAATTGAGGGCAAAGAACACCAGATCACTATTGGGCAGTATGGTACGTTTCACGGTCACCTGATCGAAGGCGGCTTGGGCGGCTCGCCGAAAGTTGTGAATCCACCAGGCGCGGATCCGATCCACCACGAATATGCGCAAGGTCGCACGTCAAAAGTGACATACAGCGATGCGGACCAAAATTGGTCCTGGGACAACTCGAACTACATGTTCGGCACTTTCACGGTCGATAATATTCAGTACGAAAAGTACGCGGCCGGTCTTGCTCAAAAGATGGCGAAGATGAAAGGCGAAACGGCTTCCGAGAAAAAATAAGATCGACACTGTAGCGCCGAAAGAGAGCGCGTCGCACGACGATTCACGCGCCCGGGACGAGATGTATCTATGGCGCAAACTCGCTGGCGCGCGCTGGTTGAGCGCACACCAGAAAGCTCTGCAAGCACGCTCACGCGGTAAACTTGTAACCATCTCCAGGCCCGGGCGCAAGCGGTTGCAGATCGAGATTGCGTGCACGTCACGAAATGAGCCACGTAAGCTCGTCCAAGAATTTGGCGGACGCGCCGAGAAGTTGCGACGCAACTGGCTACAGCGATTTACGGAGGGGGAAAAGAGCAAGCCGCTGAAGATTGGAAAACGACTGGTAATCTTAAGGAAGGGCGACTTCCAAATCGCCCCGGCAGTTGGGAAACCGCTGCTCCTTGTTATTCCAGCTTCCACCGCGTTTGGAACGGGCGAACACGCTACCACGGCGATGTCGCTGCGGCTGCTGGAAGAATTGACTCGCGAATGGAAAAGCGGCTGGTCGCTAGCCGATCTCGGAACGGGCAGCGGCATTCTTGCTCTCGCAGCAAGGCGCTTCGGAGCGCGCCGCGTGCTGGCAATCGATGCCGATCCGGTTGCGATTTCAACCGCGAAAACGAATGCGCGACGAAATGGAATCGGCGGCGTCGATTTTCAATTGCGTGATCTGCGGCACTGGAAACCGCCTCGCGAGATCGACGTTGTCACGGCAAATCTGTTTAGCGAATTGCTAATCGGTCTCTTGCCAAAATTAAAGCGGAGCGGTTGGTTAATTCTCTCCGGGATGTTGCGCGCCCAAGAGCAAGAATTTCTCCGCGCTCTACAGCACAATGAGATCAATATCTTGAAAATCAGGCGTCGCGGGAAATGGATCGCTGTATCGGCCAAAGGTATTACATGCGTCCCGCTTGCGAATTGAGCCCAGCGCAAGCCAGGGGCTTACGCCACTTTGGATTTGCGTGAGCAAAGGCCGCCAGCTAGGTTCTTCTAGCCTTTGGCGGCTCCGGGTTTTTCTGCATTCCACGCGGTTTAATCACAAGCCGCGAAGTATAAACCATGCAGAACGAAGAACTTTCCTACGCAATCATCACGCCATACTCGATACGCAAATCGCGCACCGGCGGGATCGTTGGCCGACTCATTTCGCGCACCGGACTTGATCTGGTTCGCGGACGCATGTTTGCGCCGAGCGCGGAATTGGCAAAGCGCTACGCGGAAAAGATTGTCACGGAAACGGACGCAGGTCACCGCGCAACGCAGGAGTTAATTCGCGATTACGTCCTTAAAAATTTCACGGGCAGCATCAACGGGCAGCGGCCGCGTGTGTTATTCCTTATCTTTCGTGGACCGGATGCGGTGGAAAAGACTCATCGCACGGTTGGTCACATCGTGCACGAACGCACCAGCGGCGAGACGATTCGCGATACGTACGGTGATTACATCACCGATGCTTCAGGCAAGGTAACTTACTTTGAGCCTGGTGTGCTGACGTCTTTCGATCCGAAAGCCGTCGAGCGCGATTTGAAATTGTGGGCGGAATTTTCCGATCGTGACGGGGGCATCCTGGACCATGTCATCACTTTTCCCACTGACGCAAAAATCGAGAAGACACTCGTCCTGATTAAGCCGGATAATTTCAAATTCCCAAACTTGCGGCCGGGCGGGGTTATCGAGGTTTTTTCTCGTTCCGGACTTTATATCGTCGGCTTCAAGGTCCATCGAATGAGCGTCGCGCAAGCAGAGGACTTCTACCGACCCGTGCTGCCCGTTCTCGAAAAGAAGCTCGGTTCGAAAAGCGGACTCGAGAGCTGGGAAAGCATTGTGGAATTCATGGCGGGAAAGAAGCCGAGCGAATGTCCGCCGGGAGAACGCGACGCGCCGGGCAGCGAAAAATCTATTGCGATCATCTATCAAGGCGAGGACGCCGTGCGCAAAATCCGCGACGTTCTTGGCCCGACGGATCCAGCGAAAGCGCCGCCCGGTTCGATTCGGCGGGAATTTGGCCAGACCATCATGATCAA
>JBIOVE010000030.1:0-3339 GCA_044867565.1 Candidatus Udaeobacter sp.
CGGGCTGCGACTCGATACCACGCCATGGGACAATTATACTGGTCGCTGGGCCCCGCGCTGGCAAACCACCGATCGTCCGCCGCGTGGCTTCGTAGCCAGGCATCCAGTGGGTTTGTAATGCGAAGTATTTTCTTTGCACTATCCCTTTGTCATCCTGAGCGAAGCGCAGCGAAGTCGAAGGATCTGACACCTTGGCCAAAGATCATGATTATTGGGTTTACACGACTGCGTTTCGCAGTGCGAAACTCCGCTCAGGATGACAGGCGCCATGTTATGCGACAGATAAAGAAGCTCGATATGCGAATCGTTCGTCCAGTTCGCCTGGCTAGGGTATTTTTTGCAATTCTGCTGGCACCATTTTCTGCGTACTCGCAGCAAACCAGTCACGTCACTTCCGAACAGGTGAACAAAGCCGTTCAAGAAGTCGAGAAACTCGCGCAAAAAGACATTCAAGAAAATGCACTGCCGGGAATTGCCATCGCGGTCGTGTTTCAAAACAAGGTAGTCTACGCGAAAGGATTCGGCGTCCGCGATGTAAACACACAGGCGCCCGTGGACGGGGACACGGTATTCCAGCTCGCGTCGCTTTCGAAATCGATTGGCTCGACGGTAGTTGCAGAGCTGGTGGGTGAAGGGAAACTCACGTGGGACTCAAAACTCAGCGTCCTCGATCCCGCCTTCGCGATGTTCGATCCGTGGGTCACGCGCGAAATCACAATCCGCGATATGTACGCGCATCGCAGCGGCTTGCCCGAACACGCCGGCGACCTGCTCGAAGATCTGGGTTTCACGCGCGTGGAAATTTTACATCGCCTGCGCTATCAACATCCCGGGAGCAGTTTTCGCTCGCACTACGCTTACACGAATTTTGGCATGACCGAAGGCAGCATCGCGGCGGCGAAAGCGTACGGGCTGGAGTGGGAAGACGCGGCCAGACAAAAATTGTACAAGCCTCTCGGCATGACTTCGACGAGCTCGCGTTATGCGGATTTTGTGGCACGCCCGAACAAAGCTTTGGGACATGTGCTCGTGAATGGCAAATGGGTGCAAAAGTTCAAACGCAATCCGGACGCGCAATCTCCCACAGGCGGCGTCAGTTCGTCGGTGAATGACGTGGCGAAATGGATGCGCTTGCAGCTTGCCAACGGCAAATTTGACGGCAAACAGATCGTTAACGAAAAAGCGCTGGCCGAAACGCATCATCCGCAAATGCTGACCGGTTTTAATCCGTTCACAGACCTGCCCACCTTTTATGGCTTGGGATGGAACCTCGGTTACGATCAGCAGGGACGTTTACGCTTAAATCATTCCGGCGCGTTTGGACTGGGCGTGGCCACATACGTAAACCTGGTGCCGGGCGAGCAACTCGGCATCGTCGTTCTGACCAATGCTTACCCGATCGGCATGGCAGAAGCACTGGGAACGATCTTTATGGATACGGCTCTATACGGCAAACCGACCCAAGATTGGTTCGCACTCTTTAAACAAGTATATTCAAACCCGGCAGCGATCGGCACGGTACCAGGCTTCGATTATTCCAAACCGCCCACCTCGCCTGGGCCCGCGCTAGCAAATAGCGCCTACCTCGCAAATTACTCGAACGACTATTTCGGCGAGATCTCCATCGTCGAAAAAGAGGGCGGACTCGCGATTGTGCAAGGTCCGAAGAAAATGACGTTCGCGATGAAACATTACGATCGCGACACGTTCACCTATGAAACGGAGGGCGAAAACGCTGTTGGCAGAAGTGGCATCACATTCACCGTTGGGCCAGATGGCAAAGCGACACAGGTGCTCGTGGAAAACCTCAATGTGCGCGGCGAAGGAACGTTCAAGCGCGTTCCCGACCAGAAGCAGTAAGACACCGTGTTCGCGTTGCTGATGAACGGTGTTATTTCTCTTTCGCGCCGGCCATGCAAAATCAATGAGGACTCAGTTTAGAACATTTGCGCGCCGCAAACCAAATTCGCGAAAGAGTCCGCCGAGGTTCGGTTTCACTTCATCTGAATTACGGGTGCTGCGTGCGCTCAAAACACCAGCGGGCATTCAGCGCTTCCTTGACGAATTGCCGTACAATCTCAGCTTCACCGCACGATCGCCGCAAAACGTTTTGCGCGATCGAACCGCATCCTGCCTTGAGGGCGGAATCTTCGCCGCAGCTGCGCTTCGCATCATCGGGTTTCCACCGCTGATTTTCGATTTGGAAGCCGAGCAGGATACAGATCATGTCGTCGCCATTTTCAAGATTCGCGGACATTGGGGGGCGGTAGCAAAATCAAATTTCACCGGCTGCCGTTATCGCGAGCCCGTGTATCGCAATCTCCGCGAGCTGGCCATGACCTATTTCAATGTTTACTTCAACCTGCGCGGCGAACGCACCCTGCGCCGATACTCGCGCCCGGTGAACCTCTCGCGCTTCGATCGCCAAAACTGGATGACAACGGAAAAACCGATCTGGTTCATCGCCGAATATCTTTGCGAAATTCCGCACATTCCATTGCTCACACCCGCGATGGAAAAGCGCCTCACCCGCGTCGATCGACGCACGATCAAAGGCGAGATGGTCGGTCATCTCAAAAAATGATTTCCCACTGGTGAGAGTTTCCTCGGCGCGGAGCGCTCTCAACGAATTGGACTCGCGCCGCACGAAGTGACCCGGACGAAGCACTTGCAGGAACGATTCAATCACAAAGTGGGTTCGAAGGGTTGAGTTGAAGATTGACGGCTAAGAATTCCGAACTTTTTCCGTTTCAGTTTTCTGGCTTGCTTACGAGTTGTTGCAAAGCGCGTACCAGCGCAATTTCCAGAGACATAAGGTGCTGGTTGTCAGAAGATTGATGTGATTCGTTCGATTTCGCTGCGACCGGCGAATCTTCGTTTTCAGGACTTTTACGTCCCGCCTTTGGGATGGCGACGGCGTGTTCCACCTTACTCATACGATGCGAAATGTCCGCTGTTTGGATTCGGGATTCTTTTTTCGCTCTTCCCTCCTCCTTTAGTAGAAACGCCGCCAGTTAGAGTTTTTGTCTAACTCGGATGCTTGAGCGACAGCGCGAGGATCGAATTCTAATTGCTTCGCCTGTAAAACGCCGGCAACGCCTCGCCCACGTCGATATGCTCTCCGCAAGAAACGGTGATTGTTTCACAAATTTCGTAGATTCCAGGTCGTTCTCCGCCGTAATTGGAACATGACGGGCCTCGCGAGCCGGCGGATTCACCGGTTTCAGAGGAGCACAGCATTGATCGAGATATTCATCCATCGTTAGAACAACATCTGTTTTCATAGGTTCCTTTCGCGATTCGGATTAGGATCGCCGTAAGCGCTGCGCTCTGCGTCGA
>JBIOVE010000031.1:0-4185 GCA_044867565.1 Candidatus Udaeobacter sp.
GCAATTGCAGAGGGGTGGTGTAAAAAAACTCAGGGCGAAAATATCAGCAGCAAAAACACGGCAAACAGCAGCAAGTGAATGCAGCCCTGCAAGACATTTGTTTTGCCGCTGGTGAACGTAACCACGCCCACGGCCAGCGTTAACAGGAGCAACGGCAAATTCCCACCTTGCAGACCGAGCGTGACCGATCGTTGAGTAACCAGTCCGATGGTCAGGACAGCGGGAATCGTCAGTCCAATAGTCGCGAGCACCGAACCGAGCAGAATGTTCACAGAACGTTGCAGGTGATTGTTTAGTGTAGCGTGGATGGCGCTTAATCCCTCCGGCGCAAGCACCAGCGCGGCAATAATCGCACCGCCAAACGCCTGCGGCACGCCAAATTGCTCCATGCTGTTATCCAGCGGGACGGCGAATTTTTCCGCAAGTAAAACCACAGCGATAAGATAAATAACCAACAGCATGGCGTGATAAGCCGAAGAGCGCATCTGCAGTCGGCGATGAGGTGATGCAGACTTGATCACCACATCCTCGGATTCCATGAAATACTGGCTGTGTCTCAAGGTCTGGATCACCAGGAAAATCGCGTAAAGCGTCACCGACATCGCGGCGAGGAAAATTCCCTGCGCGAAGGAAAAGGTTGGTCCGCTTGTGGAAGTGGTGAAGTCTGGCAGAACCAAGCCGAGCACTGCCAGCGCCATGATGACGTTGAGATATGAGTTGACGCCTTGCAGATTGTAGTGTTGCTCGCGATGGCGCAACCCGCCCAGCAACAGGGACAACCCCACCAAACCACCGAGCGCGATCATAATGACGGCAAACATCGCGTCTCGCGCGAGTGACGGATTATTCGCGCCATGGAGCATCGCCGCGGAAATCATCACTACTTCGATGCAGATGGCAGAGAGCGTCAGGATTAAAGTTCCGTAAGGCTCGCCGAACTTAATGGCAAGACAGGCGGCATGCCGCGCAACAGAAGTTGCGGACCAAAGAATGGCAGCGAATAACCAGACAAGAATGATTACCAGTAAGAGCGGATGCGTGATATTTTCCAGCAGCCGGCTTGCGGGTCCGAAAAAGATCGCGGTCGTTCCCAGAGCGATGAGAAGCGCAATTTCGGCGTGCAAGAAGGCGCCTAAACCGCTCGCGCTTTTTACCTCAGCATTCGATTCTTTCTTTCCTGGCATGGGCGCGAGCATATCGAGTGCCGCCGAGTCATGCAATCGGCGGATGAGCGCAGTCTTAGCACTTCGGCGAGATAAAGCAGTGTTTTGTCGTCGATCTAAGAGGGGCGGCCTTCGCTATCCTCGGATTTGGAGAGGGTTGCGGTAACCTGATGTGAGCTGGCATCTTGTCAGCAGCGTGGCGGGCTTAGCCGCAGAACATGGACGACCGCATCTCCATCTCGCTAGATGAAGCGATTTGCGTCCGCAAGGATTAAACCGTAGGAAATGTACGTGAGCGACGCTGTTAAAGCCGGCTGGACAACCAGAACAGTGGTGAGCGCTTTCGTCGTCATTGCGCTGGCATCCTTCTGCTCGCTGGCTCTACAGACTCTACATAGCTCCACAACTCCAGTTCAGCATCATCAGGAGCAATTTGATCTTAAGGGGAAAAGCGGGTTCTGCCTCCTCACCAAGACTCCGACGAAGGTTTGTAATCGAAAGGGCAGCGCACAACAATCGGTTCAGCTTTTCTATTCTGGCAGTGATGTTTCGTTGCACCGCCCCGATCTTTCTGCGCGCTCGATTTGCGCGGCCGTAATTCATTCTGAGATTGCTCGCGGAAACGTCACGTTTCGCGAACGCGCCCCGCCGGTCTAAATCTGCTTCCGGCTTGTCGGCGGCGTCGAGTCGCTGTCTTTCGCGGCGCCCGGCCTGCGACGTTAGTCGTTTGTGACAACGCGTAGCCGCACGGCGCGCCAACCACTCCGCGATCTGGCAGCAAACTGGCAGATCCAAAACCCTTTCAGCTCTTACCTATCTTACCCATTTTATGAATCCTGGACTTACTTTCTTAGCGGGCATTTTCTTGCTTGGTCTCTTCGGCTGGTACTTCGCGACGAGTCGCGCGCGGCCCAAACGCATTCTGGGCACGGTCCTCACCGTCTCGCTCGTCGCGTTTTGCCTAACGACACTTTATCCGCCGGACAAAACCATCCGGCTCGGTCTTGATCTGCAAGGCGGCACATCTTTCCTGATCCGACTCACCCCTGAAGGTGAACGCTCGATCAGCACCGATACTCTCGATCAGGCGGTCGAGGTAATTCGGAAGCGTGTCGATCAGTTCGGCGTGAGCGAACCGATCATCACGCCACAAGGCAGCGACCGGATTCTTGTGCAGATTCCGGGACTCGATCCTGAGCAGATTGCGACGGCGCGGCAGCAACTGGCGCAGGTAGCAAAGTTGGAATTCCGTCTTGTTCATCCAGAGAATGATCGGCTGATCGCCCAGATCAGAGAAGGCACAGAGGTAGTGCCGCCCGGCTACCGGGTTGAAACGCAAACGGAGACGCAAGATGGACGGGAGGTCGAAGAAAAGCTCTTGGTGAAAGTGCGCCCTGACCTTCTCGGCGACCGTGTGACAAAAGCCATCCCAACCTATGATGAGCAAGGCTGGGGAGTTGCTCTCCAATTTGATCGCGAAGGCGCGAAGCGTTTCGGACAATTAACGGAAGCACATGTCGGCAAACGTTTCGCGATCGTGCTTGACGGCAAGATGCAATCCGCGCCGGTGATTCGCGAGCCGATCTACGGTGGTCACGCTTCGATTACCGGCCGCTTCACGGAAGAAGAGGCGCGCAATTTGGCAAGCGTGTTGGAAAATCCGCTGCAAACGCCAGTGACCGTGGAAGAGGAACGGAGCGTTTCTGCGACTCTTGGCGCTGATTCCATCAGGAGTGGCATCTATGCCGGGTTGCTTGGTCTGGCGCTCACTTTTCTCTTCATCGTGATCTATTATCGATTCGCTGGCCTCGTCGCCAGCGTCGCGGTGATTGTTAATCTCGTGCTGCTCTTCGGAGCGATGACGATGTTCAACTTCGTCCTGACGCTGCCGGGAATAGCCGGCATTATTCTAACAATCGGCATGGCTATCGACGCGAACGTGTTGATTTACGAACGGCTTCGTGAAGAACTCGCAACCGGTAAACCACTGAGCGTGGCCTTGACTGCGGCGTACGACAAGGCGTTCAGCGCGATCTTTGACTCCAACATTACCACACTCATCACGGCGCTAATTCTTTTCTGGAAGGCGACGGGACCGGTCAAAGGGTTCGCTGTCACGCTCAGTATCGGCATCGTCGCGTCGATGTTTTCCGCGCTGCTCGTGACGCGCAATTGCTTCAACTGGGCCATCGCGAGCGGCATTCTCAAACGCGTCACAATGTCGACCCTGATCAAAGCGACGAACTTTGATTTTCTGGGCAAGCGCCGGCTCTCGGTGGGAATATCTGCCCTCGTGATTCTGGTGTCGGTCAGCGTTTTTGCTGTGCGAGGCGGGAACAATTTCGGCATCGATTTTAAAGGCGGCGATCTGCTCGTGCTCGAAGCGCAGCAGAAGGTGAGCGAAGGCGACGTGCGCGCAGCGCTCAAGCAGATCGACTTACAGGAGAGTGTTGTGCAAACGGAGAAATCGGCGGCAAAGGAATTCCTTACCATTCGCAGCGCCCCGGGCACGAGCGAGCGAATCGAGAAACTACTCGATGAAAAATTCCTGGAGGCGAAATTTCGCGTCGAGCAAAGTGACAAGGTCGGCAAGGTTGTTGGTGACGAGCTGGCGCGCAATTCCCTGATCGCGCTCAGCCTTGGGATCATCGGCATCTTCATTTACGTCGCCGCGCGATTTGAACTCGCGTTTGCCGTGGCTGCGATCATTGCCTTATTGCATGACGTAATTTTGACGATCGGCGCATTTGCTTTGTTTGGCCGCGAGTTGTCTCTGATTATCGTTGGCGCGGTGTTGACGATCGCTGGTTATTCGATCAACGACACGATCGTAGTTTTCGATCGGATTCGGGAGGGAATGCGCAGGAACGACACGCTCTCGCTGGAATTCATTATGAACCGCGCGATTAACGAAACGCTCGGTCGCACGATTTTGACCGGCGGCACAACCGTGCTCTCTACTCTCGCTCTTTACTTTCTCGGTGGTCCCGTGCTGCACGATTTTGCGTTCACGATTCTGATT
>JBIOVE010000032.1:0-6287 GCA_044867565.1 Candidatus Udaeobacter sp.
CCGCGAAATCGTTCTGGTCAAAAATCTTGTAACTAGCGACCTGCGCCCAGTAGGTGAGGGGAGGCTTATCGGAACGAAAATGATTGTTAAAATAAGGAACGACATAATCGCTGCGCTCAATCATCTCGCGTGATGCTTCTGCAAAGCGCGGCTCGTCGCGATCGAACAACGGCAAACTCCAGGTACCGGCGACGTGAAAGAAAACGCAGCTCACGAACAGGAGCGCGTAATTGCGAACACTGGCATTCGTCGCCTGCTTGTGATTTATCGGGGTTGCGGAGGTCACACGGCGCACTCAAAATAGCCACCTGCAAATCTGACGGGAACTTATTTGTGAAGCGCAGCTCTGTTTTTTATTGGCTCCTGGGCATCATAATTGCCACGGTCGCCGTCGCGACCGCGTTTTACTTCGATACCGCGGTAAGTGCTTTCATGGTGCAGCATCGGAACCGGGTATTGTACAATTTCACGTATTACGTGACATTATTCGGCGATTGGCCCGAACACTTCGCGCTCGGGCTCGTTCTTGCCTGGGTCGCGCGGCGGCGAGGCAATCAAAAATGGAAACGCGTCTTTTTATCGATGGTAATTGCGCTGGCAATTGCGGGTGTGTCCGCCCACGTCATCAAAATTGGGGTTTCCCGCGCACGCCCATCAGTAAAATCAGAGCAGGCGGAACCCTGGTCGCGTTTCAGTTCGCATTACCACGCGTTTCCATCCGGCCATGTTGCCGCGTCGACAGCGTTTTTTGGAGTTCTATTCTTCGCCAGCCGGCGAATAGGTTTGGCGTGTCTGCCAATCGTAGTCTTGATTGGCTTTTCGCGACTGTACCTTGAGGCCCATTATCTGTCGGATATTGTTTGCGCCGCGATACTCGGAATTCTGTCTGCCGTCCTTGTAGCGCACAAGTTCTTGCGGCGAATCGACGATCGGAAATCAGAAATCTAAAATGTCATGCGGAGGGGGTGAGATTCGAACTCACGAGGCCCTTCGGCCTTCCGGTTTTCAAGACCGGCGCAATCAACCGCTCTGCCACCCCTCCGGGTGGTGTCTTTTGATTTTGCCATCGTCAGCGCAATCGGCAACCGGCTCCCGTTAAACAAAATTGTAGGACAAGCGCTCCGCTTGCCGTCTCTTGGATTGGCAGCCGCAGCGCCCGTCCTACGATAGAATTGCTCCTCGACAAGCGCTTATGTTCAGATGAACTTGTCGCATGGCGAAAGAAACGGCATTCGAGAGAGGCCAGAAGTTCGTGCCGATTGTTGAAGAAGCGCCGCCGCATTCGCCTGCAATCCATGGACGAGGCGCCTCGTGGAGTCCGGCGAATCGTTTCGAAAAACTCCATGTCGATCTTGGCGACGTTGATGTTGTTCAAGTTAATGAGGCTGATGACGAAAGGCCTCGTCGCGAGACCCAATTCTTTCGCGACAGCACAAAAACGCTCATCACCCGCAACAACAGCCCGGACGTAGGGTTCGAAGTGAGTCTGAATCCTTATCGCGGTTGCGAGCACGGCTGCATTTATTGTTATGCGCGACCGACGCACGAATACCTTGGTTTTTCTGCCGGGCTCGATTTCGAGAGCAAGATCATGGTGAAAACAAGAGCGCCGGAATTATTGCGCGCGGAGTTGGAATCGCCGGGGTGGAAACCGCAGACACTTGTGCTGAGTGGCGTGACCGATCCGTATCAGCCGGTTGAGAAAAAGTTGCGGATCACGCGCGGCTGCCTCGAAGTACTATCAGAATTTCACAACCCGGTAGCGATCATTACGAAAAACCGTCTCGTTACGCGAGATGCCGATGTTTTGGGCGAGCTCGCGAATTACCATGCAGCTGCGGTCAACATTTCGGTGACGTCGCTGGACCCGAAATTGCAACGCTTGCTCGAGCCGCGTACGTCATCGCCTGAATCGCGACTCGATACAATCAGGCAACTTCGCGCCGCACGGATTCCAGTTGGCGTAATGGTTGCGCCGGTCATTCCCGGACTCACGGATCATGAAGTGCCTAAGATTCTTGAAGCCTGCGCGGGAGCGGGTGCCCAATTTGCCGGCTACACAATCGTGCGACTGCCGTGGGCGGTGGCGCCATTATTTGAGCATTGGCTCGAAGAACACTTTCCTGATCGCAAGGAGAAGGTGCTGGGACGCATTCGGCATTTGCGAGGAGACCGATTGAATAATTCGCAATGGCACACGCGTATGACCGGGGAAGGCATTTTTGCCGAGCAAATCGCTTCGCTTTTCGAAGTTGGTTGTCGTCGTGCCAGGATGCGTGAGCGGCCGAAGCTTTCGACGACCGCATTCCGGCCGAAAAGAGAGCAACTGAGATTATTTTAGTTCCAAAGAGCGACGGCTTCCTGGCGCGGTTTCATAACTGTTGTAGCCAGCGGTCTGTGGCCGGTCCACCTTGCGCGCTGCTTTTGACACCAGGGAGACCGCTCACCGGGCCGTGGCTACAGAGGCTACAGTCTTGTTTAACTCGCCGCCGGCCGCCAAGCGGATACAACCCGAACACTTTCGAGGTCGTTCTTTGCTTGCGACTATCAAATAGAGCTTGCTTCCGTGCAGGCGGAATCCTAAAACGACCAAATGATGATCGAAACTTTGAAACGTCATTGGTGGGTTCCGGTGCTGAGGGGTATCGCTGCGATTGTGTTCGGTGTGATCGCATTTGTGTATCCTGGCTTGACGCTGGCGGTGTTGGTAATTTTCTTCGGAGCATGGCTGCTGGTGGACGGCATATTTCGCGTGGTAGGCGCGACCGCGGGTCGCGCCTCCGATCCGGAGTGGGGTTGGCATCTGGTGATTGGAATTCTTGGAATTCTCGTCGGACTTCTTACTTTTCATTCGCCTGGCATAACCGCGCTGGCGTTGGTTATTTACATCGCCGCGTGGGCGCTCATGATTGGCGCCACAGAGATCGGGTTAGCAATTAAGCTGCGCCGCGAGATCAAGGGCGAGTGGTTCCTGTTTCTTATGGGTCTGATCTCAATCGCTTTCGCCGTAATGCTCTTGTGGAATCCGGTCGCGGGCGCAGATGCGTTGATCTGGCTCATCGCATGGTACGCGGTCGTGTTCGGTGTTCTGGCAATCTTTTTCGGTTTCAAATTGCGCAGCCTGCCCACGCCGCTTCCCTCTTAATATTACGCCATTTCATAGCGCGTGGCTGCAGTGGGGAACGATATTCGCTGCTCGATGTCCCAAGGTGACCAGGAAGGGATAAATCCGGCGTTAGCGAAAGCCTGACGCTACTTGAGGCGGCCTTCGTCAAATTCGATCAGATCGAAATAAGTCCGAATATCTTTGCGTCCTTCGCCTCCAGCTTCTTTCAGAAAATGGAGAAAACGCGCTTTTTTTGCGGCGGTGTCGGGATGACGGGATATCATTGCCTGGTTCCATTGTTCAGTCGTTTCAGGGGAATGTCTCGCTCCGTTTTCCTGAACCCAGTTTAGAACTGCGCCATCGTCGTCCAGTTTGTTGGCGACTTCTTCAAACGCATCCCCGTCAATCCTTAGAAACGCCAGCAAATGCTTGTCGAAACCGACAGTCTTATAATTGTAGCCATTAAGCAGCCCTTTGCGGTGAAGTCTTGCCTTGTCGATTAAACGCGGCAGGTGCACGTACCCGCCAAGTTTTTCGTAAGGACTGCGCGGATGCAGTCTTTGCATTGGGATAATCGCTTAGGTCGCCCGCAGAGGCTGGGGTACGACTTCCGGAATATCGGGCTCCGGCGCACTCGCGGCCGCTGGCTTTGGCTCCGGCAGCAATTCGCCCTGCGTGAGATCGGCCGGGCCGATGACCAATTGGCCAGAGAACATTCCGCCTTTCTCAACCGTGATTGACTTGGCGGTAACATTGCCTTCGAGCACGCCCTTTTTATGAATGCTAACCATCGTTTGAGCAATGATCTCCCCCGACATCTTCCCCTTGATTTCGATGCTCCCGGCCCGGACGCGCCGAGAGCAGTGAATATCGGCTTTACGTTCGATGATTACATGTCGACCGCTCAACCGGCCGGGAATTTTTCCTAAAAAATTAATCGTGGCCGTGTCGTCACAATGCAGGTTGCCGCGCAGTTTCCCTTCTATCAGAGCCGATCGACAAATGACGCTACTACTGCTCAGATCGCCCTTGGCCGCGAGATGCACGTCGCCACGCGTTCGAATCGATCGGCTGAAACCGCCGCTGATTTTGTAATCCCGGAGATCAATATGCGCGCTGCATGCCGGGCAGATAGTAGAGGTCGCCCCGCCGCAGACCTGCTGTTTCCGGTTACACTCGAAGCACTCGATAACCGAGCTGCGTTGCCGTTTCCAAAGATCCTCAAATCTGTGAAGGAGGGAGGAATTCTCTGGTGCGGGTGCTTCTTCCTTTACGCGCAACTTCAGGCCAGGCTTCGGCGTGAATGGAGAAAAGTACCGGCCGCACTGGCGGCAGATTGAGCTTTTGGCCGCCGCATACTCCATCTGCTTGAAGCCACAGTGCGGGCATTCCACACTGACCTTAGCGGGCAACGGATTGGCCACTGGGTATTAAGCCAAGATCCTTTCCTTATCCGCGTCCTCCAAAGGCCGCTTTGATGGGCTCGTCGTGTCGCACAACTTCCGGGCGGGCCGATGTCGACTTTGCGGGGAGCGTTCCACTGGTGACTTCCGATTTGCCGATAAAAGTCGCTCCCTCTTCAATGACGAGACGCGCTGCTTTCAAGTCTCCCTGCAATGTGCATTTCGACTTTAGTTCGCAGCGCTCAGCCACCGTGATATTGCCATGCACCTTCCCGTACACTGTGATCGACTTCGTTTTTATCTCGCCGCGAATGTCGGCGTTCTCACCGATTGTTAAGACGCCGTCTGAATTGATTTCCCCTTCGACCTTGCCGTCGATGAGAAGTTCTTTTTGAA
Source organism: Candidatus Udaeobacter sp. (assembly GCA_044867565.1). Taxonomy (GTDB): domain Bacteria; phylum Verrucomicrobiota; class Verrucomicrobiia; order Chthoniobacterales; family UBA10450; genus Udaeobacter. The sequence continues at coordinate 4,906 of JBIOVE010000032.1, forward strand.
ACTTAATTGAGCCCTTGATCTCGACATCGCTCGAGAGGACATCCTTGCCAGAGTGTTCAGCCATAATTTTTTGATAGTTAGTTGTTGGTGGTAATGTTCTTGGTTCGTCGCGGTAAGCAATACGGTTATTTTCATCCGCTTCCGAGTTTGACGACCGTACTGGGATCGATGACGTCGGTTTTTGCGGAATGAATCTTTTCAGCATTCGCTATTATTGTGACGCTCCCGGATACTGTCAACGTATTCTCTCAGGGAAAGGCACTTTTTTTATCGTTCAGCGATCCGGTAGAGCTTTCCGGCCCCATTCTGCGCCGAAAAGATAAGGAACCGCGGCGCCTGGGCGGGCGTTCTATCGAGCACGAAGCAGAGCGGATGGCGAGGCGGTGCCAACCGCAGGATCACGGAGGAATTCTGTGCCACGCGTTCGAAATCATATGCGATCACCCAAGCCAGCCGGTGATTCTCCAGAATCTTGCGCGCCGTTTCCCAATCTTCACTGAGAAAAAAACGCGCGCTCTCCCCAATTCCCGGCAGGCTCTCGTGCGAGCTTCCCGCCATAGCAGGCTGGCCGGACCAATATGCGATCGATGGCGAAAGCCACCATGGCGCAAGAAACGGACGCGTCTCGGGCGATCTCAAATTAACTGCCAGCTCGCGCAACTGGGTCGATTCATTCCGCTGTTCGATCCGGCGGGCGTATTCCGCTTCATTGGGCCAAAGTCGCGTGTCCCAATCACGCAAGATTGGAAAGATCGATAACACAAAAGCAATGCAAACCGCGGCGCGCGATTTGATCGGCTCGAGCAAAGCCGGAAGCACAAGGGCAAAAATCAAAATAAAAAAATACGCCCACCGCGCCTGCCAAATCGTAAGACAGCAAGTCGTGATAAGCAGAACGATAATCAGCGGTAGGGCGCGACGGCTCATCGCGCCGGCTTTTCCCTTGTGCGCGCCGAACCAAATAAGAAGGGGTGCAACAGGAAGGAAATAACCAGCCCATCGCAGCCAAATCGGATTTGTCGGCCAAACATGTGCAAGTTCGCCAATCGTGCCTGCCCAGTCTTTAAAAATTTCGTTTGAGTGAAAGATCGAGATCGACGGAATACGCCGCTCAATCAAAAGTGCGAGCGCAATGATCAGCGCAAAACAAATCCAGCCGGCGCGCCGATATTTCGCCAAAAGTTCTTTTCGATCTTCCAGCGCGCTTACCCCTATTACGATTAGAAATAGAACGAGCGATTCATAAGCGGAGGTCCAGATTGCCAGTCCCCAGGCGATTCCGCCCAGCACGCTCCATTTTGGCGCAGGGTCGGATCGCAAGCTCCATTCCGCGCAAATCGCAATGGTGACCAGCAACATCAACAGAGATTGATGATCGGGCC
>JBIOVE010000033.1:0-4311 GCA_044867565.1 Candidatus Udaeobacter sp.
CACTGACTATCGATGCCAAAAGCTAATTTATTACTAATATTATCGCGACATGCGCGATGAGATCGCCCGCGAATCGCAGTTGAAGAAATGGTCGCGCTCTAAGAAAATCGCGCTCATCAATCGATTGAATCCAAGCTGGCTCGACTTGGGCGCAGACGTGCTGCAAGACAGATAAACAGCAAGAGATTTCTCGACTTCGCCTTCGGCTCCGCTCGAAATGACAGGCTTGTTAAGTTGATTGGCGCGCGATTCAGTTGTTATCCGTCGAGTGCTCTATTCGTCATTTCATCCTTTGTTCGCGCTGGCCGAGATCACTGATCCCGGCTACAACATACCACGTGGCCGTTCTCGCTGATACGATCGCGATCCCCCGAGATCCGGCACTATTCGGCATCCCGCTCGATTTCATTTTGTTCGGGCTGACCTTGCTTGGCGTCGCAGTGTTTCATCATCACACCATGCGCGTCGCGCTCGCGGGTCTGGCAACGATCACCCTCTACAAAGTTGTTTTCACCGGATTCAAGACCGGTGCCGGCGCGATGGGATTTGTCTCTCACGTCGGCCACGAGTGGGTCGTTCTCACGAATCTGCTTTGCTTGCTCACGGGTTTCGCCCTGTTGTCGCGACACTTCGAGAAAAGCCAGGTGCCGGTAGTATTGCCGAGGTACCTTCCCCATGACTGGAGGGCCGGTTTCGGCTTGTTGCTGATGGTGTGGTTTCTTTCCAGTTTTCTGGACAATATCGCCGCGGCGTTAATCGGTGGCGCGATGGCGCATGAACTCTACCGCGCCAGGGTGCACATCGGTTATTTGGCGGCAATCGTCGCCGCTTCCAACGCGGGCGGCGCCTGGAGCGTGCTGGGTGATACCACAACGACGATGATGTGGATCGCCGGTGTTGCGCCACACCAGGTCTTCGAGGCGATCGTTGCCGCGATAGTGGCACTATTTATTTTTGGCGTCCCGGCTGCAATCAAACAACAGAGATATTCTCCCATTTTGAAGCGCGCTCGTGCGCACGCGCGCGTGGATTGGATGCGCGTCGGTATTGTAGCACTGGTTCTCGTGCTCGCGCTCGCGACCAACGTGGTCGTGAATCTGAAGTTCACCAAACAGGCGGACCACTTTCCGTTTATTGGAGTGGCAGTGTGGTTGGCGATTTTGCTCTCCTTAAGAGTGCGTCGGCCCGACTGGGAAGTGCTGCCCCGCGCCTTCAGAGGCTCCATCTTTCTGCTTTCGCTGGTATTGATTGCCTCGATGATGCCGGTCGAAGAATTGCCGCTCCCGTCCTGGAGAGCGGCGTTCGGTCTGGGCTTTGCCTCTGCCGTGTTCGACAACATTCCGCTAACGGCTCTGGCGCTTAAACAGGATGGTTATGACTGGGGTTTTGTGGCGTATGCGGTCGGGTTTGGCGGCTCCATGATCTGGTTCGGCTCGTCGGCAGGTGTGGCCCTCTCCAATATGTATCCTGAAGCAAAATCGGTCGTGCAATGGCTTCGTCACGGTTGGTACGTTGTGGTGGCCTACGTAATCGGCTTCTTCGTGATGCTAGGCGTGTTGACCTGGCAAGTTGATGTGGCGCACAAGCTGCGCGGTCAACCCGTGCCGACCGAAACGTCCAATGTTCGACGTTGAACGCTAAATGGAGACGGTAGTTGAGCCTTGGCAGGGATGAATGAGGACCGCTCATGGCTGTTCGCTTAAAGAAGATCGATGTAACGATATTCCAGCGCTTTTTCCGAACCGAAACGGTCGGCGGATTGGTCCTGCTCTTATTTGGATTCGCCGCGCTTGCACTTGCTAACTCTCCTCTAGCCAAAGCATATGAACATCTTTGGGACACATCGCTCACGGTAGGAATCGTCGATCACTCCCTCTCGCTGACGTTCCACCAATGGATCAACGACGGGCTAATGGCTGTGTTCTTTCTACTGGTTGGCCTCGAAATCAAACGCGAACTGCTCGCCGGCGAGTTGTCCTCTCCGAAACAGGCCGCGCTTCCCATCGCGTGCGCCATCGGCGGGATGATCGTGCCCGCCGCGTTCTATTGGATATTCAATATGAGCGGCCCAAGCGCGCGCGGCTGGGGCATCCCGATGGCGACCGACATTGCCTTTGCTTTGGGCGCGCTCTCCTTGATCGCCCCCCGCGCCCCAATCGGCGCCAAAGTATTTCTGGTCGCCCTCGCGATCGTCGACGACATGGGCGCAGTGTTCGTGATTGCGCTCTTTTACTCAAACGCAATCGCGTGGGGCGCGCTCGGAGGGGCGGCTCTGATGCTCCTGGTCTTGATCGGGTTCAACGTGATGGGGGTTCGCCATTTGTGGCCATACCTGCTGGCGGGACTCGTGCTTTGGTATTTCGTGCACGAGTCCGGCATCCACGCCACAGTCGCTGGAGTGCTGCTCGCTTTTACGATCCCCACGCATACGCGGATTAACGCGGGGGAATTTTCCCGCGAAGCCCGCGCGTTGCTGGATCGATTCGAGCGCACAGAAACCGGGGACTTAGTTGTTCTAACCAGCAAGGGCCAGCAGGAAACTCTTTTCGCGCTTGAACACGCCAGTGTGGGCGTGACTGCGCCAATTCTCAGACTCGAGCATGCGCTGCACAATTTCTCGGCTTTCGTGGTCATGCCCCTGTTCGCGTTTGCCAATGCCGGAGTCAGGATTGGCGGCCCGATCGAGCACGCCGAAATTGCGCTCGGGGTGCTCGTCGGGCTGATTATTGGTAAGCCACTCGGCATTACGGCGGCGGCGTTTGTCACGGTCAAAGCCGGAATTGCGAAGCTTCCCGACGGTATCCGGTGGGCGTCCCTGCTGGGTTACGCCTTTCTGGCGGGGATCGGCTTTACCATGTCGCTCTTCATCGCCATGCTCGCGTTCGATGACGCCGCGCCGGTTGGCGCGGCGAAGTTGGGCATTCTCGCTGGCTCCCTACTCGCCGGGATCATCGCGACGATCATTCTTAAAACCACAGAGCGTTGCGCTTCTGAGATGAAACCGCAATAACACGATGAGGGTGGATCGAGCAGTCTCTTGCTCGATGTTAGAATAAATGCGCCTTCGGCGCCAAATTAGCATCGCCCGACGGAACGGCCGATCCACCTTGCGCGATCCCAGCTTGAACTGCTCAAGCGCCCAACTCAGAATGACGCGATGCCCTATCGCGGGTTCCCCTCCAAACTGCATCATGGAGTTCCGCACTGGGTCGAGATCGGAGCCCTGTTTCACATCCGCATCGCTATCGACCGCGAAAAAGATCAAAGGCCATTAACCACCGCTCCGCTCGCGCAAGCCTTGCTGGATTCGGCCCGCTTCTACGAGGGCAAACAGCGCTGGCACATCACTCTGTTTCTGTTGATGCCCGATCATCTCCATGCGCTTCTGTCATTCGCAAGTGACGACTCGATGAGCAAGATCGTCGGCGACTGGAAACATTTTCAAAGCCGCAAGCACGAAATCATTTGGCAGGAAGGATATTTCGATCATCGCCTGCGCGCTGGTGAACGCGGCGAGCAGTTGTCAGCAAAGATGAATTACATTCGGCACAATCCGGTTGCCGCTGGTTTATGTACAAGAGCTGAAGACTGGCCTTGGATTATCGAGCGGTAGCGCGCGTAATGAAGGTTGCTAGCCATAGCGAGTGCTAGGCCATCCTCTCGCGCCCGGCGTGAGGCTCGATGTTAAATTAGGCGGCGCAGCCGCATTTGTTTTGGCATCGTCCGGCGGAGCGACCGATCCGACCTTGCGAACGCGATTTACTCGCGGTGAACCACCCTGCCGCTCCGTTCAAAAAAAATTTGAAAAAAGTGAAAAAAAAGCTTGTCAGGCTTTTGAATCTTCAATAAACGGGAAGCGTGGCGACAAACAGGCCTCACGAGGCGTTCAAAAATATTTTGAAAAAAGTGAAAAAAAAGCTTGTCATCCTTGCAAATATTCAATAATTCCTGCGAAAACCTAACCAAACCCATGGAGAAACTAATGATAAAAAATGTGCTAACTAAATTCAGTCCGGCAGCTGCCGGATTAATTTTCGCATCAACCGCGTTTGCTCAGGCGCCAACTCCGCCGCCTCCGGCGGTGGCAGAGGCCGAGCGCGTGATTGTGACCGGTTCGAATATTCCGACCGCGCAAGAGGAATCCTCGTTGCCGGTGACAACATACACGGCCGACTTTTTGCAGAAGGCCGGCGCTGGCACGCCTGTGGAAGGCTTGCGTCAGTTGCCTTCCTTTGTCGGAAACGCCTCGACAGAAAATAACTCCAATGGCGGCAGCGGCGCGGCTACCATCAACCTGCGCGGCCTCGGCGA
>JBIOVE010000034.1:0-4673 GCA_044867565.1 Candidatus Udaeobacter sp.
GTCGTTATTGATCACGCAGGCAGAATCTCTGGCGAACATGCCCGAACTAGGCCCGGTTCTGCCACAACGGATTGCCACGAGATTTTTCCCGGTTGGTCGTATCTGATAATCTATCGACTGGATCCGAAAAAGCGTGTCGTGCGGGTCTTGCGATTTTGGCATTCAGCGCGTCGGTTGCGTCCCAGCCGCTAAAATGTCGAGACGCAATTGAATAGCTTTCATTTCGAAGCGTACCGAGGGATCCCGACACTCGCGCCGTGGAAATCGTCGAAGCCCTGCTAGAGATCGCCCTTCTTGCGGCAGTAGAAGCCGTGCTGGCCGGGCTCGACTTTTTCTTCGCCCTGAGGAGTTACAGCAACCCAGTGCTTTGCCGTGGGGTTCCAGTGCAGATCGCCGTCCTGGATGATCTCGCCCACTTTGAGAAGCCGCGCGTCATCGGGCGTAGTTGGCTTTGTCTCGTCTGCTGTGCTCATGCCGCACTTTAACAACGATCGAGCGATCGTCACGCCTAAATCCATAACGCTGATCTCCGAGTTACGCCGGCTTGTCTATTGCTTTGTCGTCGACAGCATCGAACGCCAGTGAGCCGCTTGCGTTCCCCCGCCAATTGAAACTTTCTCGCTATCCACACTCGCTCGCTGCCTTCCTTCGCAGCTTTACCTTGATCACTCGCACTGCCCGTGCTCGCGCCAGCTACCCTAGCTGCGTTGCCGTCTACCCGCGCGATTCCCGATCGCGACGTGTTCTATGTCGCTTCTCCCGGTCGTTCCATTTGCGGAAATCGCCAACGATTTGAAGCGGTGACTATTTCGCGGCCGGTTTTTTTAGCTCCACCAGGATGAGATCGAGCGGGCCGGTGCCGACGTTTTCCGGCAGATGCGCGCCAGCCGGAGTGAAGATTGCCTCTCCTTTTTTACCAGTCGTCTCTTCGCTCTTGCCATCGGGATGAGTCATCTTCGCCTTTTGGTCCTCCAGGAACACTGCCACCGAATCGGGATGCCAATGCATCACAGACTTTTCGCCCACCCCGTAATGGATGTGCAACACGCGCACCGCATCGTTCTCAAATACGACGGTGTAATGCTTCGAGTCCACCTTGACCGGGTCCTGCGCGCGTGTGACCGACGCGCCCATTAATGCCGCTACTGCCACTGCTGAAAACAAGACTCTCTTCATATTTCTGACTCCTTGGTTGGGTTAATGAGATTTCCACGGGGAATCCGCGGTGAATTTCGGGCCTATTGCATCAATTTTGGGCGGAATGGCAAGCGCGAACAACCGCAATCAGCGACATCTCCGAAATTCTTCGCCCGCCACGGCGGGTAAACTGGGCAGGCAGCCGCCTCTATCCCGTTATTTAATTTTCGCGAGGATGCCTTCCATCTCTTCCCGGCGGAACGCGCGCAGGGTGTGGGTCTTGACGTTTCCCAATGAACTAGTTTTAAGGGCGAAGGCGGTCGCGGTCTCGTCATTGGGCGCGTCGAGCAACACCACCACGTCGTACGCGCCCATCGTCCAGAATGCGTCGGTGATTTTCATGCCCATTTTCTCAGCCTCGGCGAGGGCAGCCTCAGATCGTTTGATGGTGTCCTTGACGTTGCGGATGCCCTGGTCGGTAAACTGAATCAGGCTGACATACATAGCCATAATGATCGCTCCTTTCGTTGAGTATTACCTAACAGACTAACGCGGGTTCGCGTGTCTGCAAAAGCAACGTGCGTGGCGGACCGTTTCGGCAAAACGGTTGCAATGCCGATTTTGACGGCGAGTTTTTGGGTCAGTTATGGGATCAGCCCGAAAGATTCCGCATAAGTCTTGTTAATCTAACAGCGGCTGCCCCACGTGAGATGACGATCGAACTGCGATTTCTCGTGGCCAGTGTTATTCTTGGCCTCGTGCACTTGATTGCTGCTTCTCACCTTATCAGCTTTCAGTACGGGTACCGCTGGACGGCAAGCGATCGGGAACAGGCCATGCCGCCGCTGCGTGGATTGGCTAATCGAGTGGACCAAGCCACGACGAATTTTCTGGAGACCTTTCCCTTCTTTGCCGCGCTCGTGTTAATCGCGTACATTACAAACCGTCACGGCGGGCTCACGCTGTGGGGCGCGCATTTGTATTTCTGGGGCCGGGTTGGCTACCTGTTGGCCGCTGCACTGGGTTATGGTTTGGTGCGCTCGATCGTTTTCTGGAACGCGGCATTGACAGGCATGGTACTTTTTCTTGTCGCACTGCTGTGGTAGCGATGTCGCCCAACCCGGGAGAGAAAATGGGGACGTATCAACCTCGAGCCTGGTCCTGATGTCTCCCGATCCGCAATACCCCGGCGTTTTTGTCGAAGAGCTTCCGACAAACGGACAAACAATTACTGGAGTTTCCACTTCAACCGCCGCGTTTGTTGGAGCTTCGAGTCGCGGGAAAAGCTATCGCGCGGTGCGCATAAATAGCTTTGCCGAATTTGAACAGCGGTTCGGTGGACTCAAGGCGAACCTCGAACTCGGCTACGCACTGAAGCAGTTTTTCCTCAACGGAGGGAAGGATGCCGTGGTAGTGCGCGTTGCGCGCCAGCTCACGAGCGCCAGGGTCATCAAAGGCCTTCATGCGCTCGATGCTGTGGACATTTTCAACCTGCTGGTGATTCCCGGCATGATGAAGCCGGAGGCGCTTTTGGCGGCTGCCGATTATTGCCGGCAGCGGCGCGCCTTTCTTATCGTGGATGCAGCAAAGAAGATCCAAACGCCCGCGCAAATGGAACAGGCCGTTCGAAACGGCAGGCTGCCGAAGACGAGCTACAGCGCGATTTATTTCCCCTGGATCAGCATTCCTGATCCTCTGAACAGTGGACAGCTCCGGCAAATTCCGCCAGGCGGCTCCATCGCCGGTTTATACGCGCGGATGGATAGTGCCCGAGGCGTCTGGAAAGCGCCGGCAGGCACCAGCGCTGATTTGATTGGCGTATCGGGGCTCTCTTACAATCTGACGAATTCTGAAAACGCGACGCTCAACGCACTCGGCGTAAACTGCCTGCGGGTCTTCCCAGGCGGCACGTTCGTGTGGGGCGCTCGGACGCTGGAAGGCGCCGATCAATTGGCATCCGAATGGAAATACATTCCCGTGCGGCGGCTCGCTCTCTTCATTGAAGAAAGCGTTTATCGCGGAATCCAGTGGGCAGTGTTCGAGCCAAATGCCGAACCGCTCTGGGCACAGATTCGGCTGAACGCCGGAGCTTTTCTGCAAAATCTATTTCGCGGAGGAGCTTTCCAAGGCAACACGCCTCGCGAAGCCTATTTTGTTAAATGCGATGCGACCACGACCACGCAGGACGATATCGATGCTGGGGTGTTGAATGTCGTGATTGGCTTTGCACCGCTCAAGCGCGCCGAGTTCGTCATCGTGAAAATTTCGACAAAGGCGGGACGGCCAAGCTGCGGAGATTAGCCCGAAGGCTTCCGCAAAAACGTTCTTAGACGACTACGCTTTCTGATATGCGACTACGACATGTTTATTTAGTTTTGTGCGTTATTGGCGCACTCCTTCCTTACTCTCAGTTCGTCCCGTGGTTTTTGCAGCATGGCTTGGATCTTTCGCTTTTCTTTCATCAGCTGTTCGCGAACCGCATCGGAGGTTTCTTCGGCCTTGATGTCATCGTCTCTGCATTAGTGCTGTGGGTTTTCATTTTCGCCGAGGGTGCGCGCATCGGTATGCGACATCTTTGGCTGCCAGTGGTCGCCAGCCTCCTCGTTGGCGTGTCGCTCGGACTACCGCTTTTCCTTTACATGAGGCAACGTCATCTCGATGCAACCACGGTCTGATCAGGAAAGAAAGAGTCAGTCCTTACTTTTGATACTTCTGTCTTCGATCGCGGTAGCCCAGACTTGTCGTGTAGCGGAGGTATTGCACCGTCGCAGCGGCGCCGACTCAGTTCAGTCCGTGTTCGAGGGCGTGATGAGGAGCGGCGACAGGCTCGTTGGATCCCCGTCGCGTCGAAATATCGAGCAGTTCCATGAGTCGCGCCTCGTAAGAATCACACATGGGGGATTTGCCATCTGGCTGAACCCATTCGGGATGTTGGATCCGGAGGTCGTCGTGAATTTGTTGCCGAAGCTCGGTGTAGGTGTGGATTTCGTGAAGCACGGGCATCGGCTTGGTGAAAGACGCAGGTGCCGCCGGGCGCGGTTGGTCTAACTTGTCTCGTCGGTGAGCGCGCTTCGTTCTGAGACTAACGAATTTCATAAGCGCCTTTTAATTTGGGGTTGACCGCTCCAAATTCGCGCGGAACGAGGAACCATCATTACGAGGCGCTTTGAACAGCTGCCTCATTTCAGGTGACTCGGGGCTCCAGTTGAATCTGGAGATCGCGCAGGCGGTGTCTCAGCGAAGGTTAAGCCCCCAACCGGCTTTTTCAGCACAGCCGGAAGTGCGTTGAGACGTCGGGTGACGTAATCAAAAGCTTTTTACGTGATTCGCGGTATCGTGTCAAGCCCTTTTCGATACCAATTCTAGCGACTTGGTGTAAATCGGAGTGGCGTCTGGACGGCCGGACCTGAACGTTCGATCATCCCGCTACGAAGCTACCGGACCTCCTTTACGCTGCACTCACGTTCAGTCTGTTCGTCGCGCCGGCGGTTAGTGCGGAAGAAGAGGGAACGGCTTCGCCATCGTGGCCCTTCCAC
>JBIOVE010000035.1:0-5113 GCA_044867565.1 Candidatus Udaeobacter sp.
ACCCGCCAGGAACATGAAAAGCTGCGGCGCGCCAAGCTTTATCATCGGATGCCCGTCAACTGGGACAAGAGGAACAAGTTCACGCGCTATAAGGAACTAGGGATTTCTCTCAAGAAGAATCCATTTCGTTGATCGAGCAAAATCGTAGATGGGCCCTCGCTTCGCCGTCGAGTCAGTCGTGTTCCGAATAACGCTATCGACGACAACTTATTTCGCCGCCAAGACAGTCAACTGATTAGCGACTAATTGCCATCCGGTCGCACCTTTTACCCAAACATGGGTGCTACGGTATTGGCCGCTGGTCGGTTGGCCGTTGTATAGTCCCTTGATTGTCACCCGGCTCGTCACCACCGCGCTGTTCTGATAAACCCGCACTGTACGATTTTCCTCTTCCTTGATCGATTCCAGCGTCGTGGCGCGCGATTTAATATCCGCGAGGCGCTGGGCCTTGGAGAGCACCTCCCCGGACGCATTCACAAAGACGTAATCATCTGCCCAGATCTGCTCCAATGCGGGGATGTCGCGCCGCAATAACGCTGCTCGATATTTCTCGATCATCTGCCTGACCTCTTTCTCGCTGCTGCTGTCCGCTGATTCTTTTGGGGTTACGGATTGCCCGAATGCAAATGATGCCACAGCAACGGTGATAACTGAGTAAGAAATAAAGCGTTTCATGTGCGAACTCCTCTTCGAAAGACAAAGGCGGCGATAATCATCGCGCCGATTGCAAACCAATCCGCCACGATCCATAGGCTGCGATCCCGAAGGGACAGAAAGATTGGATTAAACAGAACCGCCAGCACGACAAAAATCCACAGCCACAGCGCGTGTTTCATTTGAAAAGATGTGATCGCAGAATAGACAAACACCGCACAGCAAATCCAGCGCAGCATTGTGTAAAAATTGTCAGACTGTTTCTCGACCGCAGCGAAAACAAGCATCACCGCTGCAATCAGCCAGGCGATGTAGAGTAGAAGAATCATGCTTTTGGTTTTCATTCCTGCAGAAGCGATGACTTTCGATCATCGCTCGCTAGTTGCAATCGCCAATCTAGAATTTACAATCTGAAATTCGTTTCGGGGGTCTTAGCTCAGTTGGTAGAGCGCCTCAATGGCATCGAGTTCGGAGCACGAGGGAAACGCCTTTTACCCAGGTAAAATTGGTTTCCTAAAGTCTCCCGAAACGTCCCGAAAAGCGGCACTGCGTTTTTGTAAATCGTGTGGTTGGTCGTTTCGATATCCTCCGCGTTGGCAACAATGTCCGACAGAACAAACGCGAGGATTATTGCTAGAAATGTTTTCATAATTTCATACTGCGCTGATTGTTTTTTACTGGCCGCGCAGCACGCGGGCAAGATCAATCAAAAGGAAGCCTCTGGCCAATCCGCTACCGTGTTTTTATTAACCGTGCAGCCAGACGGCAGGGGTTTGGTTATTTCTTGGATTGACGCTGTGGGCAATTTTTGGGCAAATGTTCGGAAATGAAGATTCTCCCATTTTTGATTCTGTGTTTAACGTCACTCGCCTTCGCCGACGACTTCAAAACCATTGAAGGCAAAGAATACAAAGACGCCACTGTAAAGCGTGTCGAACCGGATGGCCTCGTGCTCAGCAGCAAATCGGGAATCTCGAAAGTTTACTTTACCGAACTGCCTGAAGAGGTTCAGGAACGTTTTCATTACGACGCGGAGAAGGCCACGGCATACTCCGCCGAACAAGCTGCCAATCAGCAGGCGTTTCAAACGCAGCAAGAAGACTTGCGACGGAAACTAGCCGAAAAAAACAACAACTACTGGATCGGTCAGGAACCAGCCAAAAACCAGCAGGCTAAGCTTCAAGCGCCTGTTGCGGTCGCAGCCGGTCGCGGCCAACAAGCCGAAGTGATCGCTCACGGCGCGCAGGTGGATATCAGAAAACATCTCGCGCTTGGCAACGTGACCGTTGTCGATTTTTATGCGGACTGGTGCGGCCCGTGTAAACAGATCTCGCCACACTTGGAACAGATGGCAAGAACCGATCCGGATATTGCGCTGCGCAAGATCGACATCGTCAATTGGAAAACGCCCGTAGTGAAACAATACAATGTCCATTCGATTCCGCAGATTAACGTTTATAATCGCGGCGGTCGTCTCGTCGGCACCGTTGTCGGCGCCAACGTCGAAGAGGTTAAACGCTACGTAGCGCAAGCGAAAACTGGCGGCTGATGGATTACGTCGCGGCAAGATCGCTTCAACACGATTACAGGTACCTACCAGCTTACGCGTGACTGAAAAGCAAGAGGCTATTGGCAGGCAGAGTCAACGCGGCTGAGCAGCCAAAGCCGTGCATTGATATGTCATCCGCGAAAACTCCCCCCGCGTTCCCAACTACTTGAGGGTTAACCCAATTATCGTAAACGTCGCTGTTGAATAGTTCCCTCCAGGCACCGCCGCTAGGAAAACCGATGCGATAGCCGTAACGGTTAAAGTTCGCCAGGTTTACGACAACGATTACGTCGTTTCCTACGCCTGGCACCCATCGGTGGAACGCTAGCACACGATTCTCATCATGCGCGTGCACCACGCGAAAGCCTTCGCCTCGCAACGCCGGAAGCTGCCAGCGCAACTGAATCAATTCTCGAGTGAAACGCAGAAAATCGCGCATCGCCGGATCGGTTGCGTTCAAGCCGTCCCAGTATATTCGGAGTTCGGGATGCCCTGTCACATCGTCAGACCATTGCTTGTCCTCGAGAAATTCTTGTCCCATGAAGAGCATCGGAATACCGGGTGAAGTCAGGACGAGGCCCATCGCGACGCGCGACCGACTGCGCGCCCACCAGGAATGCGGATTTGAAGGATCGGCAAGTCGCGGGATCCGATCCATTCGGTTGTGATCGTTGGAATCCTTGGGCTGCATCACGAGATCGTGGTTCTCGATCCCTTGCACGCCACACCAGAAATTCGCAAAACCTGAGGGCGCAAGCTGGCTTGCCAGCACAGTCATCGGCAACGCATCGTCGCCAGGAGACGAAGCTGCTTGAATGACGTTGCGCAGGGCAATGCGCAGGCCGTCGGTCATTGTTGTATGGAAGCCTGCCCCGCCGTTTGACGTTTCCTTCACCACCCATGGATTGACTGGCCAATATTCGGCGTGCTGCAATGCGCCCGGCTTATGCGTGCGGAGTGTGCCGGTCAGGGCCTGACAGAAATCCCAGCCTCTGCCGTAGCCATTACTGTCGATAACGCTGACTTCGTCGTAGCGGAAACCGTCAACCCGATATTCATCGAGAAAGAAAAGCGCATTATTAATGAGAAACTGCCTTACGCCGTCACTTTGGAAATTGAAAACATTTCCGCCCGCCCAGCCTTTGTCGGAGAAAAAGAGTGAGTTCCAGTATTGCGGCGGATTATCTTCCGATTCGTTCTGCCGATCAAAGAACCACAAACTCTCAGCTCCGAACCCGCCCCCGGCATGGTTGAAGACAAGGTCTAGAATAACGGCGAGCCCATAGCTGTGGCAGAGATCGATGAGAGCTTTTAGTTGGTTCATCTCACCGCTGAGATGCTCCTCTTCGAAATGAGAAAGCCCTTTCGCCTCAAGTAATTCGTTCGCGCGAGCGACGTAAGGCGGTAGGCGATCCTTACGTACGCCGAACGCCATCTCAGGCGAGAAATAATCAACGCCGTTGTATCCCAGACTGAAGTCGCCCGGGAATTCCTGAATCGGCATCAGTTGCAAAACCGATACGCCCAGGTCGGCAAGATACGGGATTTTATCCATCACATCCAGGAAGGTCCCTGTGTATGGCGGCCAGTGTGGCGTGTAGAAGGCGCCAACGTGCAGTTGGTAGATGACAAAATCCGAGAACCGCGGTGTCACAAACCCGGTTTCGTGCCACGGAAATTCCGGCTTCCGCACGATGCAATTCGAACTATCGTTCGTAAGCTCGCGTGCATATGGATCGCGCTTGTAACCAGGACCCGCCTGACCATCGATCCAAAACTTGTAATGTTGCCGATCCTGCACCCCTGGGATAAAACCGCGCCAGTGACCATTTCCATCTGAAATTAGTGCGGCATCGTCGCGAATTTCAAAGTTATTGAAATCACCGCGGACGTGGACTGCGCTCGCATTCGGCGCCCAGACCCGAATAGTTGCGCCGTCGGCGAGGAGATTGGCTCCCATCGGCGTGCTGGGGCTAATATGAGTAAGCGAAGCGGGAATGATAAGCCTTTAACCGATTTGCCCGGCTCCAACAACCGGCATTTGTTCGAACCTGACAACGCTAGCGTCCAAAATTACTTGGAAATTTCGCGCCCGCCGGTCGAACACGTTCCCATGGGGGAAGTGCCCTCCAAATTTTTCATCGAAAAATCCTGGAGCCTAGGGGATTCGAACCCCTGACCTCCTCAATGCCATTGAGGCGCTCTACCAACTGAGCTAAGACCCCCGTGCAAGATGGGCAATTTTCAATTGCCAATCGTTAATTGCAATTAAGAAAAGCTCAGCAAGCGATGACAGGCGGAGCAGCAGCAGAGAGCTCAAACCCTGGTTACAGGCAGTTCTGCGATTTGCGAATGTGATTGGCTTCCAAGAACTTTCAGATGAAACTTGCAACAAAGGAGCCTTTGTGATGTTCAATCGGCGGAGCAAACTTATGAAACGATTCAGAATCCTGGCGTGCTTGATCGCGGTCCTCACGATTTGCATGCATACTCTTGCTGGACAGACGAACGCACCTGCTGCCCAAAATAGTGTTCGTGCGGCGACAAACGGAAACGCGCATATCGGCAAGGTGCATCCAAACGCGCCGGTCGCTCGTAATCTCGCTCGCGGGCCAGTAAGTGTTGGGTCTCGAACAGCCTACTCGCGCCCCACCTCAATAGTTGCTCAGCGTGCCGTGAATCTGCGGCCGAACTATTCGTCTTCGGTGCGGAACCTGAATCCCTCCTTGGCAGCAATGAGCGCTCGACAAAGTGCACGGACTGACAATGTGCAGCCAGTTACGAGTATGCTGGCGAAGAGCGATTTCGCGCAGAGCGCTGAGCCGATCCCGAACGCTCAACGCATCCCCAGAACTTACAATCTGCAACAGACCAGGGATATTTTAGCGAGACGTAAACTGGCACAGAGTC
>JBIOVE010000036.1:0-4789 GCA_044867565.1 Candidatus Udaeobacter sp.
GAGCAGGACGTTTGGAAAATGGGAGGGCTTTCCCGAAAACTACCGATCACATTTGTGACTTTCGCCGTTGGTGCGCTGGCGCTGATCGGTTGCCCGCCTTTCAGCGGATTTTTCAGCAAGGACGCAATTCTGGCGCTCGCCTATGAACGCAATACGCCGATCTTCGTCGTCGGTTTGTTCACAGCATTTCTGACGGCCTTTTACGTCATGCGCTTGCTCGTCATTGTGTTCTTCGGCAAACCACGCAGCGAGATCGCACGCGAAAGCGGCGAGTCACCAGTGGTGATGACCGGGCCGCTGATCGTGCTCGCGCTTCTCGCGACACTTGGCGGATTCGCATTCTTCGCGCGAAACTTCTTTCCGCTCCCAATCGAAAAAGAAGTCGCGTTCTTTGTTCCTACGCTCGCGATCGGCGTGTTGATTCTAGGAAGCGGACTGGCGATCGCGCTTTACCGCAACCGGACGAGCGAACCCCTCGATGTCGAGCTTTTGCGCCACAAATTTTATTTCGACGAGTTTTACAGCTGGCTGATCGCTTGGACCCAGGAACTTCTCGCACGCATCTCCGCATTTTTTGATCGGTGGATCATCGACGCGGGCGCGGTAGGCGGAAGTAGCCGTGGCACATGGGGAATCGGCGCGCTGTTACGGCTGGTCCAGGTGGGAAATTTGCAGGCTTACTTGTTCCTATTCGGCCTGGGAATCGTCGCCCTGATCTATTTTGCCGTTTTCCGCTGATGGGTCAGTTAGCCCACGAAACACACGAAATGACACGAAAGAAGCAACTATGGAGTTGATATACAAAGATGAAAGCTACGCCATCATCGGAGCGTGTATGGCCGTTTACAAAGACAAAGGCTGCGGCTTCTTGGAGCCGGTGTACCACGAATGTTTGGAAATCGAACTTGAATTGCAACAAATTCCCTTTGCGTCAAAGCCGCCGCAGACCTTGCAGTATCGCGGGCGCACACTCGTTCAAACATTCACGCCAGACTTTCTTTGTTACGGCGAAATCATTCTTGAGATCAAGGCCGTGTCCGCGTTGGCTGATGAACATCGCGCACAGGTCCTGAATTATCTCAGCGCAACTGGTTGCAAATTGGGCCTTCTCGTAAACTTCGGGCATTACCCAAAACTCGAATACGAGCGCCTCCTCCCCAGACAGAAGGAATTACCGGATGTTTGTCTCTGAAATTTTAGCGTCTTTTCGTGTGTTTCGTGGGCAAACAAAATCTTAATCTGCTCGTCCTCCACTGATGCTGTTGTTCGTCATTTTCTCCCCGATCGTCGCGGCTATTTTGATCATAGCCGGCTTGCCTGCCCGCAAGACCGCCTTGGCCGCGTCCGTTTTGATATTCCTGACGACGTTGTCTCTCCTCGGCTCGTTCCAGAGTGGGCAGCGCGATTTCCAGCATGTCACTTCCTTTACCATATCTCCCGAGTGGCATCTGAGTTTCACAACGGGGCTCGACGGCTTGAGTTTCGTTATGGTGTTCCTTGCCGCAATCGTAACGCTGACTGCTGTTTGGTTCACCGGCAAGATCGATAGGTACGAAAATGCGTTCTACGCCTGCCTTTTATTAATATCTGGCGGCGCAATCGGCGCATTTGCCTCGATCGATTTGTTTTTCTTCTATGCCTTTCACGAACTCGCGCTCATCCCCACGTTTTTGTTGATTGGAATCTGGGGAAGCGAAAATCGCGTCGCGGCGGCGTGGAAAATCACGATCTATCTCGCGATCGGAAGTTTCATTTTACTGCTCGGCTTGATCCTGCTTTATCAAAGCGTTCCGGTTGCTGCGCGCAGCTTCGACATTCGCGCGTTAAAATCCGCTGCCGAACTGGGTCAAATCTCAGCGGACGCGCAACGGCATATCTATTTGCTGCTGCTTATCGGCTTCGGAATTCTCACCTCGCTTTTCCCATTTCACACCTGGGCGCCGGAAGCGTATGCGGCTGCGCCCGCGCCGGCGGCGATGCTGCACGCGGGGGTGTTAAAAAAATTTGGTCTGTATGGCTTGTTGCGCCTGGCAGTTCCCCTGCTCCCGGAAGGCGCGCACGATTGGACTGGTCTGCTCGTGGTGCTGTTACTCGGGAACATCATCTATGTCGGGCTAGTGACCATCGCGCAAAAGCGGCTCGATTGGATGCTTGGCTACTCGAGCGTCATGCACATGGGTTACATTTTTCTCGGGATCGCCAGCGCAAGCATTCTCGGCGCAACCGGCGCTGTTGTTTTAATGTTCGCCCATGGCCTTTCGATCGCATTGCTGTTTGCGATTGCGGGAGAACTGCGCAAGCGCACTGGCACACTGCTCTTCACTGACCTCGGCGGCCTCGGAAAAGTGATGCCCTTTGCCGGCCTCGCTTTTGGCCTCGGCGCGTTCGCCGCGATTGGTCTTCCCGGCTTCGCCAATTTTGCCGGTGAAATCATGATCTTTTTTGGCGCGTTCAAGAACGGCTGGGAAATAGAACGCTTTCATATTTTTCAAATCGCGACCGTCCTTGGGCTTTGGGGCGTCGTGATCTCAGCGGTTTATATGCTGCGCGCTTATCGTAGAACTTTTATGGGGACCCTCGGAGAGCGCTGGAAAAAACTTGTCGATCTTCGACTGGGCGTGCGCGTGCCGGTGGCGTTGCTCGTCGGCACGCTCATTTGCTACGGATTTTTTCCACAATCGTTTGTGCGGATGATCGCACCTGCGTTTCGCACTTATCTCACCGCGAACAAATAACGATGATTACTGCGCCGATACTCGAAATCGCCGTGCTCGTTCTTGGCATGGTGATCCTGATGTTCGAAGCGTTTGCGACGAAGATCGACAAACAGGTCCTGGCTTTCGCTGCAATTGTGGGTCTCGCGCTTGTGCTTGTCGCGACATTCTTCGTCGTTCCAAGCCCGGCGCCTCAACAGGCAACCGGCTTTTGGAATTTTTATACCGCCGATCGGTTGGCGATCTTCTTCAAAGAGTTTGCCCTGCTCACGACGATCCTGGTGCTGATCATGATGATCGACTACGCGCCGGTCGTGCGTCGGTCGTTTCCGGGTTCACAAGCAGGACTCGGCGAATTTTTCGCAGTCCCGATTTTCACCTGCGCGGGCCTCATGTACATGGCGTCCGCGATCGATTTCGTGTTCATCTTCGTCTCGCTCGAGCTGGTGACGATTTCTTTCTACGTCCTGGTCAGTTTCACCCGGCGTAATCCGGCCACGCTGGAAGCCGGCGTGAAATATCTCGTGTTGAGCGCGCTCTCGACGGCATTTTTCGTTTACGGAATCACCTGGCTTTTCGGAGCGACCGGCGAAACTAACCTGCAACGCATCACGGTTGCGCTCACTAATCCCGCGACCGAACACGGCGCAGCGCTTTTCGGCATGGTGCTGGTCCTCGTCGCGCTCGGATTCAAGATCGCCGCTGTGCCGTTTCAAATCTGGGTGCCCGATGTTTATCAGGGCGCGCCCACGCCAGTAACCGCATATCTTTCGGTTGGCTCGAAGGCGGCGGGATTCGTCGTGCTGCTACGCGTGTTGCAGCCGTTCCTGATGCTGCCGCAAATGCAACGACTGATCGTTCTGGTGGCGCTGCTCACCTTGATCTACGGAAACCTGGCCGCGCTGCCGCAAAGCAATCTGAAACGGCTGTTGGCTTACTCGAGCATCGCGCACGCCGGTTACCTGCTCATCGGTGTGGCATGTTTTGATGGTCCGGCAGTCACGTTTTATCTCGTCGCTTATCTGCTCATGACGCTGCTGAGCTTCGCGGTTTTGGTGATCGTAGCGCAGCAAACAGGCGATCGGATTTCCGATTTCGATGGATTGGCCAGGCGCGCGCCCTTCCTCGCCTTCGCCATGTTGATCGGGATGATCTCGCTCGCGGGCGTGCCGTTCACCGCTGGTTTCCTGGGAAAGTTTTTTATTTTTTACGCCGCGATCGCCCAGCGCCAGATCGCGCTTGTCGTCGTCGGCGTGATCACCGTCGGCTGCGGATTTTATTATTATCTCAAAGTAGTCCGCGCGATGTATTGGCAGCCCGCCGCCAAAATTGACAAGATTCCAGTTAGCGGGTTGTCACGTCTCGCGATTAGCGCGTTAATCATCGCGACCATCTGGCTCGGCGTTTATCCGCAGCCGGTCCTGGACGCGTTGAAACGTTGAATCGCTGAAGCGTTACAGCGTTAACGTTTGTAACGATTTAACGCATCACATGGTTTAGCGACGCTAGTCGCTCAACTCGACATTCCAGTAAGCCAGATCGACAAAGTGCCGCCAACTCTCATATTGCGGTGCCGCAAACGTTACATGGACGAACGGACGCCACTTGGGTCGCCTTGGTTTCCGAATCAGGTGCATGTGCGCTTCCTGCGGAAGCCGATTTCCCTTGCGCGTGTTACACGGGATGCACGAGCAAACCACGTTTTCCCATGTCGTTGTTCCGCCTCGTTCGCGCGGCACGACATGATCGAGATTCAACTCGTTACGCTCAAAAACCTGGCCACAATACTGGCAGGTGCTCTTGTCGCGTTCGAAAACGTTGTGCCGCGTAAATTTTACTTCCTTTTTCGGGAGACGATCGAAAAAGAGCAGCACGATGACGCGTGGCACCCGAATCTTCCACGAAATCGTTGTGACCATCTCGTGTTCCGGCGCGGTCGTTGAAAAATCGCGCCAACTCTCGAAATCGTGTGTCAGGAAATTGTTGGCTTCATCAGACGAAACGACATGGGCGTGGCCCGCGTACACCAGCGCGAAAGCACGCCGCGCCGTGCAGATGTTCACCGCCTGCCAGAG
>JBIOVE010000037.1:0-6990 GCA_044867565.1 Candidatus Udaeobacter sp.
CGGATGTGGCCCGACTGCTCCTCGCCCAGCAGGTTGCCGGCGCCGCGGATGTCGAGGTCGTGGCTGGCCAGCGAGAACCCCGCCCCCAGCGTGTCCAGCGACTGCAGCACCTTGAGGCGCTTCTCGGCGCCCTCGGTGAGGCGCTTGCGCTCCGGCACGGTGAAATAGGCGTAGGCGCGCGTCTTGGAGCGGCCGACGCGCCCCCGTCCTCGCGATCGCGACCTTCTTTTCGTCCATGCCATACGCCAAATCTCGCTTTACGAAAAGTTCGTTTCGGCGCGACGCCGAAACCAGCACGCGGGACGCGTGCGCTACCCAAGACTCTTCGCGGCATTAATAACGTGCTGTGCCTCAATGCCACGCTCTTTCATTACTTCGGCGCCGGGAGCACTTAGTCCAAATTCGTCCAGTCCGACCACTTTGCCATCGAGTCCAACGTATTGGTACCAAATTTCAGTCACTCCAGCTTCGATTGCCACGCGTTTGCGGCATTCATCAGGCAAGACTTCTTCGCGATATTTTTCCGGCTGACGATTGAAACGCTCGAAGCACGGCATGGAGACAACGCGCACGCCGTTGCCGAGTTCTTTTGCCGCCGCAAGCGCGTGCTGCAATTCGCTCCCGCACGACATGATGATCAGCTCAAGCTTTCCTTTCTCCTTTTTAGCAACGTAACCTCCACGCAGCACTCCTTCCCGACGCAGCTTCGCGTCGATTTCATTCAAAATTGGAACGACCTGGCGCGTGAGCGCGATCAGTGTCGGTCCGTCGGTTCGCTGGGCGGCGGCCACAAAAGCGCCGGCGGTCTCTTCTGGATCGGCGGGACGAATGACATCGATGTGCGGCATCAAACGAACAGAGCTCACCGTCTCCACCGGCTGATGCGTCGGGCCATCTTCGCCGACGCCGATCGAGTCGTGCGTGAAAATGTAAATGTTCGGCAAACGCGCGAGCGCGCCGAGCCGAATGGAGGCGCGGCAATAATCAGTAAAGACCATGAAGGTCGCGCCAGAGGCGCGGAAAATCCCGTGATAAGAAATACCGTTCATGATCGCACACATGCCATGCTCGCGAATGCCGAAGCGAATGTTTCGCCCACTCGGATTGCCACGCGTGAAATCGCCACCGTCTTTGATGTAGTTCAATGTCGATCCATGCAGGTCAGCGCTGCCGCTCATCAGCAACGGCATCGCTTGTGCAATCGGCTGCAGAACCTCACTGCCGGCTTTGCGCGTCGCCAGCTTCGCGTCTGCGGGAAAATTCGGAATCCTGGACAAAAGATCGGCAGGAACCTTCCTCTCGATTCCGTCATCGAGCATCTTCGCCAGTTCGGGATTCTTATCGCGCCACGCGTTGTAGATTTTTTCCCAGCGATCGTAGTCTGCCAGCAGCTTCTTTTTGTGGCCGGCGAAATAATCGCGGACACTTTGCGAGACGAAATAATGTTCATCGGGCAACCCAAGACCTTTGCGTCCCCCATCGACAAATTTTGCACCCGCTTCGCCGTGAGCTTTATGCGTCCCTTCGACTTCCGGAATACCTTTACCAATCAATGTGTGCGCGATGATGAACTGAGGTCTCCCATTATCGCGCTCTTTCGCAATGTTTAGCGCGTCGAGAAATTGCTGCATGTCCTCGCCATCGATTTCCTGAACGTCGAATCCGTAGGCCTCGAAACGCTTGCGCGTGTCTTCGCTCTGCGTCTCCTTTGCCGCCGCATCGAGGGTGACGGCATTCGAGTCGTAGATCAGAATCAAATTATCGAGACCAAAGTGCCCGGCAAAAGCGCTCGCTTCGGACGCGACCCCTTCCTGCATATCACCATCGCCCGCGAGACAAATCACATGTTGATTGAAAATCTTGTGCTCGTCGGTGTTGAAGCGCGCTGCCGCCATTTTTGCTGCCACGGCAATGCCGACTGCATTGCCGACGCCTTGTCCAAGTGGGCCGGTCGTGCATTCCACTCCGGGGGTATCACCAAATTCCGGATGGCCCGGCGTCTTGCTGTGCAATTGCCGGAAACGTTTGATCTCCGACATCGGCAAGTCGTAGCCGCTCATATGCAGCCACGCGTAAAGAAACATGCTGCCGTGACCTGCGGAGAGAACGAAATAGTCGCGGCCAATCCAGCGCGGTTTGTCCGGATTATATTTGAGCGCGTAGCCGTAGAGCACGGCGCCCATCTCAGCGCAACCAAGCGGAAGACCAAGGTGGCCCGACTGCGAAGCCTGCACGGCGTCCATGCACAAACCTCGTGCCTCGTTCGCCGCCCGAGAGAGAATTTCAACGTTTAGACTCATGGAAAAGAAAGGAAGATTTGAATTTTCGGATTAAGATTGAAAGCGCGAAACTCTATATGGCGGAACATTCGAGTTCGACAATCTATTTTCACCGCTGATCTACTACATATTGCTAAACCCGAACCGCGAAAGACTGCTGTGTCCGTGAATCCGCCATCACTCCTCCAAATTATCGAGTGGCTCGAACGTCTTGCGGGAAAGTTGCCCACCAAAATTCAAAAAGCAGTTCTCAACGAGCTTACCCCGCTCAAGCAATTACTTCTCCAGCAGCGGCCGCCGCGTTTTCTTTTCACCGGCTCGAGCAAAATGCCGATAGGGCAAATCATTGGCGCTCTCTTTGGCTCGGCCCAGGCGACCGAAGCAAGCGATGTTCCTCTCCAAATTGGTCATTGGTACGATATCATCCTGCCGGAGCGGGGAACGATCTCCGTTCTTGATGCACGTGGCACCGATGGTTCCGCTGCCATTCAGATCCGGGACGAACTTAAATATCAAGCTGCCGATATTATCTTTTTCCTCGACGAAGCCCAAATTGCACGTAGGGCTGAGCATGGTTTGGATGGCTTGATCAACCATTCTGCCTCGAATAAAACATCGGGACCAAGCGCCAGGATAATTCGAGTCATCATTCCTCCGCCAAGACCGCCAATCGCGCCGGATCGAAGCGATCTCGTTCCATTTCGACCGGCATCGCTGCCTAGATCAAATGTGACAACGCGCGGACCTTTCTTGGAGGTCTTGAGACTAGTTCCTGCTGGTCGTGACGAAACGTTCCAACTGCCCCATGGGGAAGCGCAGATTCTGATGTCGACTCTGGCACGCGAGCTGCCGAATCAGGCACGAATGGAAATAATCAGGATATCGCGCAATCGCGAAGCGCAGCACGAAGTGGCGCAGCTTTTGGTGAAATCTACGACCGCTATCTGCGCGGCAGTCGGCGCACAACCCATCCCACTCGCCGATCTGCCAATTCTCACCAGCTTGCAGCTCATGATGATTTCCGGAATCATGTATGTAAGCGGCCGTGAGCGGAGTTTCCGGTCCGCGGGCGAATTTATCGGCGCTCTCGGGGCGAATGTCGGCGCAGCGATGCTTCTGCGCGAAGGCACGCGCGCGATTCTGAAATTCTTCCCCGGCTGGGGAAACGTGGTATGCGGGCTCGTGGCAGGGTCAGCAACATACGCGATCGGCCGTGCGGCGATCGTTTTCTTCATCGATGGCGTCTCGTTGAAGGATGCGCGTCGAACATATCTCGCCAGCCGCAAAAAGCAGGCGCGTCTTACTGTGCCACTCGGGAAAAACGGATCGCGCTCATGAGCAGTAATTGGCACGCTTTTTGATTGGTGCCTTGCCCGTTGAATAACTTGTGAATAAGATTCCGCACCCCAGCGTATTTTGTTCACAGAATTTTGTGAACAAACTCACTGATTTCGGCGGACTCGCGAGGCATTTCGTAGGTCTCGTATGAAGCTCTCCGACATTCGGAAGACGCTCCAGGAAATACGCGTTTCACCGGTCAAGACTCTCGGGCAAAATTTTCTGCACGATCAAAATCTTGCGCGTTGGATGGTCGATCAAGCGGAGATAACTCCGGATGATTACGTGGTAGAAATTGGACCTGGACTGGGCACGCTGACAAAGCTGATGCTTGAAAAAGGCGCACGAGTTCTCGCGCTCGAAAAAGACACACGCCTCGCTAATTTTTTGCGTGAACGCCTCAGTCATCCACGGCTGGAACTAATGAACCTGGATGCGCTGAAGTTCGATGCACGCGTTCTTTTTTCGCATCGTCGAGTGAAACTGATTGGTAACCTTCCTTACAACATCTCAAGTGTATTGCTCTTGAAGTTCCTTGAGTATCCAAGTCCTATCTCATTGTGGCTATTGATGTTACAAAGAGAAATGGCGCTGCGTCTTTCAGCGTTGCCGTCTACTCATGATTACGGGTCTCTGACACTGCGCGTGCAGTTGCGCCATCGCGTGCAATACCTGCGCACGATTCCAGCAACAGTTTTTTTTCCGAAACCGGACGTCGATTCCGCGCTGGTTAGAATCTCGCCTCGCGATCCTCTTAAGTTACCTGAGCATGATGACGAGTTGCTTCAGAAATTGATTCGATGCGGCTTCTCTCAGAGAAGAAAACAGCTAAAGAAATTACTTCGCGCAGATGTCGATGATTGGGACGCCGCCGCTCGCAGTCTAGACTTCGATCCCAAGACGCGCGCAGAAGAGTTATCGCTGCTTCAATGGATTGGTTTGGCGAATTACGTCGCGCCACCTGCGCGTCCAGATGCACAGTTAACGAAAGATGAGCGCTTCCCCGTGGTCGATACGAATGATCGAATTTTACGATATGCGCAGCGCTCGGATGTGCATGGGAATAACTTGCGCCATCGCGCCGTCCATATCCTGATTTTCAACCAGGCAGACGAAGCTTATTTGCAGCAACGCTCGCGTTGGAAAGATCGCCATCCCCTCAAGTGGGACTCGAGCGCAGCTGGCCATGTAACCAATGGGGAAAGCTATGACGAAGCAGCGCAACGCGAGTTACATGAGGAACTGGGTGTAAATGTCTCGCTTGAAAAAATCCTCAAACTTCCTGCTTCGGCACACACTGACCAGGAGTTTGTCTGGCTCTACCGGGGAGGACTTCGCGGCAAGGCTGTACCCAATCGAAGCGAAACCGAGACCGGTGCTTTCTTCCCTCCGGCTGTTATCGATGGCTGGGTATCGGCGCGACCGGAAGATTTCGCGCCTGGCTTCTTGGAGTGCTGGAAAGAATATCGCGAAAGAAAGCGCGCCTAGTCCGATATTTTCAATTAAAGCCAACAAATCTCCGTCGAGGCAGACGGCGCATGGCCGCGCGCTTGAATTTCCGCGCAGCACGTCTCGCCGCTTCCTTGCCTCCATAGATGCTGTCGCTAAACATTTTGGTCACCACTTGACTTCTGCGAAGAAAATGGACCTGGAAACCGTGGGTCTGCTTCTTCGCGCGAGGTTTTGTGTCGATGCGCCGGATGTTTGTTTCCGAATCAGGGTTAGGACGTTTTCGCATAAGGACCAGTTAACGAGAAGCTAACTAAACAATCCAAGGAATCAACGCGTTACGGTCGAGGCGCCGCCACCGCGCAACATTTTTGGAGAAGGCAGGTTCCACGAACGCCATTTTTGGTCGTACTCGACGGCAGGCAATAGTGCGTAACAAGGGCGCCGACTCGTACGCAACCACGTGATCAACTTTACAAGGTCTGGCTTCGCCATCGTCGTGCAGCCAGTAGTCGGTCGGTTAACACCGCGCCGAATGTGAAAAAAAATCGCGCTACCGACGCCGGGCACCGGGGGATCGGAATTGTGCCGAATCTCGATGAGCCAGTGATAAGCGAAGTCGCCCGAACGCATTCTTTCGTGCGTGTAATTGTCGGGAGGATTCTTCGGATCAATCACTATATGACGGTTATAATTCGGCGAGCGGGGGTCATCGCTCCAGACATCTGCTTCCGTTACTTGATGGTAGGGATAATCGGCCCCGGGAGGCAAATTCGGGTCATAGCCGAAAATTTGGCCGATCTCGAAAACTCCCGCAGGCGCCCGTCCGTCTCGCTCTTTTTTTCGAAGCCCCGACTCGTTTTGCCCGGCGAGCCCTGTTCCCCAGGCAACTCCATTTTTGCCAAACAGCACTGGGAAAGGTCCAGCCACAGGCGCCCAATCTCCGCCACGCGATCGCTCAAACAATTGCAACTCTCCGCGCGCTGAATTCCACGTCGGCGCGATGGCAACGATAAGCTGGGTGCAATCCTCCGGAACTCCATCGCCATATGCCACAGTTCCTAGCAAGATCAGCGAGCAGAACAACAAGCAGCGCAACACTTGCCTTGGGCAGACTCGAAGGATCGACATAAGCTTCGCAAACTTAGACAGGTATTAGCTCTGTCAAAGGCACTCCGTCGGCCGCGAGAAGTCGATTCGTTCGGTTTCGCCATTCGAGCTGCCTTCGTCATTTGTCATTCTGATTTCGTCGTTCCCAAGGCTTCTATCCTGGCCGTGTCGGATGGCAAGAATCTCGCGCCCCAAAGCCAAAGTACACCAGCGAGGAGCATCATGGCCGACACGACAAGAAAGGCGACGTTCATGTTCGAACGATCGGCCACAGCCCCAATCAATGGCGGGGCAGCCGCATCGCCGAGCGCGTGTATGATTAGAATATTGAGCGCAAAGGCGGTGGCTCGCACCGATGGGTGCGTGACATTTGCGAGGGCGGTATTTGAAGGGCCGGTGTTGAAAAAGAGAAAAAAGACCGCGGCAAACATCAGAACCCAGGCGGAAGGAAATGGCGTGAAAAGCATCGCGACTGAAAATGGGAAGGCGATCATCACTCCGATTCCGGAAACTAGAAAGTAAGAGCCAGGAAAACGTTTCCGCAGACAGTCGCCCGTAATCCCACCAAGCAGTGTCGCCGTTAACCCGGCAAAAACAGTGATGCCGCCAAAGATAATGCGGCTGGTCGGCGGTAAACCGCGATATTCGAGATATCCCGGAACCCAAAAGGACATTCCGCCGATTGCGAACGTAAGCGCAGTCATCGCCAGCGTGTTCAAGAGGTAGGAGCGCGTGCGGGCAAGGCTGACATAATCGTTCAAGCTTGGTCGCGGCTTCACTTTTATTTTCTCGGATCGGGCGCGTGGATCTCGCC
>JBIOVE010000038.1:0-3096 GCA_044867565.1 Candidatus Udaeobacter sp.
CAGAAAGAATATCCTACCGCGTTTCATGTCGATATTATCGCAGAGATTCGGCGTAGGGAGCAATCGCCGAAAACAATTGGGCTATCGCAATGGCCGCGCGACCAGGATTCCGCTGTCCGACCGGTAGCGATACAGATATTGCGAGAGGCGCGCGTCCACGATGACACGGCCGTAATTACTCGGCGAAGAAGCGTGTAGAAAATGCAAACTGCCATCTTTCGTCCGGACCGCGAGGCCGACGTGCGCGGTCGAATAGCGGTTCTTTCCGTCGCGCGAAATAATTCCGATGATGTCGCCATTGCGCAGTTTCGATTCAATTTTAGCGACCCGGCTCTTTGGAATTTGGTAGAGCGCGCGCGAAGAAACGTTCGCTTCCATCCGCGCGAGCGGCCCGAGCAACGAGCGATTGGCCGCAAGATAGCGATAATGCCGCCAGCCGACGCTCATCTCGCGAGCTGAATGCGCAACGCTCGCCCCGCCGAGACTGCGCGTCATATCTTCTACGAGGCCACGACGATCATTATCGTAAAGCCAGTCCTCCAAATAATGCAGACGCGAAAGATATTCGCCCGTGCATTCGCCACCGCGATACCGGTCCAGCTCGATATAGTGCAGCAAACGTTCCGGGGTCCAATTCGATTCCGGCTCATTCAGCATTCGGGCGAAGCTGAGCGCGATTTCGAAGAACGTCCAGCAATCCATCCCCTGAAAATTTACCGAGGGCGACTCGATCCGGTTATCAATCTCGAGTGTGAAATGCTTGTAGCGCGTCCCAACCAGCGCCAGTCCCACTGCCGCAGTCCGCTCGCCGATCGGCAAAGCTTGCCAGTTCTCGGACTTGGCCTTCGCGACCAGGCGACTGAATTGATCCTGCCCCTTAAAAACCGTGCTGAACGGCAAGCGCGATTCAATCGCGAACGCCACCGAGCAAATCAAAAAGGCAGGAACGAAAATTTTCCAACTCCGCATATGGCCCATAACTCAACGCGAAATTGCACTGCAATCAACCCGCGTTATAAAACGGTAGCGGCGGTCTGTGACTGTCGCACTTTTTATATTAGCGACCTGCTTTTCCAGGATATTGCCATCTGTCATTCCGACCGACGTCCTCGCTCCGCTCGGGAACAATGAGATATGTCTCAACTCCGCTCGACATGACAAGGAGCGTATTGGCAAAAGGTTTTGCTTCACTGGGGCAAGCCTATATGCTTCGCGAAGGTGCCGATTCGTTTTTCAAAAAGAAGCCGGAGGAATATCGTTCGCCAGGCGTCGAAGGATGGCGCCACCGCTAAACGTTCCACGCGTGTCCGGCTGCGTCCGCGAGCCGACTGGCACAAGCGCAACTTTCTCACCAGCGTCCTGATCCCTTCGCTTTTTATCAAACGCTCCGGCGGTTACACGCCGCCGCAATTTCCGAAAATCCGCGAAGGCGAAATTTGCATCACCTGGATCGGCCACGCCTCGTTTCTCGTTCAGACTCACGAGGTCAATATTTTGATCGATCCGAACTGGTCGAAGTGGCTCAAGGTAATCAAAAGACTGAAGCGACCGGGTTTCGAGCTTCATCATCTGCCCGCGATTGATTTTGTCCTGGTGACTCACGCCCATTTCGACCATCTGGATCGGCGCACCTTGCGGCGCGTGGCCGCGGATCAACCGATTGCCGTGCCGATTGGCGTCGGAAATTTGGTGCACGATCTCGGTTTCCATATTGTGCATGAGCTTGATTACTGGGAGACAGTCGAGCTCGGGCCACTTAAGATTTCACCCACGCCCTGTCATCACTGGGGCGCTCGATTTCTCGCAGACTTGCATCGCGATTTTGGCGGATTTGTCATCGCGGCCAACGGCCGCACCATTTTTCACTGCGGCGACAGCGCTTACTTTCCCGGGTTCAAGGAAATTGGCGACCGGTACAAGATCGACATCGCTTTGCTTCCAATTGGCGCTTATGAGGCGCCAAGCGGCCGCGAAGTTCACATGAATCCCGAAGAGGCGGTGAAGGCCTTTCTTGAGCTTCGCGCAAAAACCTTGATACCGATGCATTACGGAACTTTTCGCCTCGGCTTTGAACCGCTCCACGAGCCGCCGCAGCGATTGCTCGCATCCGCCAGCGCCCACGGCATCGAGGACAAAGTCCTCGTCATGACCGAGGGGAAGCCGGTGGTGTTATGAAGAAGAAAATGTCTAACGGCGAACTCCGAACACCGAATATTGAATGGCTTGGATTTAGAGAAGATGAAGGACCTTACGGTACAAGAGCCGAAACGTTCAACGTTCAACACTCAACGTCGAACGTTCAACGAGACAGCGAGCCGCGCTTCGATTTGGAGGAGCGCTTGCTGGAATTTAGTGCAAGGATCATTGGCCTCGTTGATGCTCTGCTAAACACGCGAGCTGCAAATCATGTTGCTGGGCAACTTCTCCGTTGTGGAACCTCACCATTAGGGAATCACGGTGAAGCCCAGGCAGCGGAATCGCGGAGGGACTTTGTCCATAAACTCCGCATTTGTCTTAAGGAATTCAAAGAGACAAGACGCTGGTTGCGACTGCTGCAACGCTCCCACCTGGTTACGACGCCGAAAATACTTCCAATTCTCCAGGAAACAGAAGAGCTCATCAAAATTTTCGCTGTGAGCATCCGAACTGCGGAAAGAAACGCGAAATGAGATCGTGCCATCTTCCATTGAGCGTTGAGCGTTGGACGTTGAGCGTTGGGCGTTAAAAAAACCGCGCGATGGACACACCGCGCACGCGTTCGGAAGTAATCGGCGCGATATCAGCGGGTTCACTCGTCGTCGCATTCTGTCTCATCCTGCTCTGGCATGATCCGCTCCTGTTTTGGAACGACGATTATGAATTGTCAGTCCTGCCTGTGTTCGCCGATGTGGCGCGCAGTTGGTCCGAAGGTCATTGGCCACTCCTGAGTCCTTATTCCTGGGTCTGCGGCAATCTTGCCGGCGAATTTCAATACGGCACGTTCTCCGTATTTGTGAATGCAGCCGTCATTCTCATCTGGAAAATTCCGCTGACATTTCCCCAGCAAGCAGCCTCTCTTTCCATCACCCATCTTTTTGTTCTGGCGATTGGCGCATT
>JBIOVE010000039.1:0-7862 GCA_044867565.1 Candidatus Udaeobacter sp.
CCATGAACAAGAATCGGACTGATCACATACAGAATCAGCATCACCCAGCGATACCGGACCTTCATTTGCTGCGACCACCACCAGAGAAACCAACCACCAAGTAGCGCCAGCAATGGTGAAATAAGTGCACCGGCTAAATCGATCCCGTGCACCGTGAAAGGTTTGAGCACGGTTGCCAGCGCGAGGATCAGGTAATCGACCGGCACGGTCGTGTGCGGAGTCGTTCCTTGAGGAAAATTTTCAAAATCGTGATGCCGCACGATTAACCCAGGGTTTTTCTCGCACATCCGCACACGCGTCATCCGCGCATAACAATCCGCGTCAGTGAAATAAACGTTCCCGGCGATGAAAACGTCCTGATAATTCGCGCACCGCGTTGCCAGGATCAGCGCGCTGAGAATTGCAACCCCAATGGTGCTTAAGCCGAAGCGTGCGAGTTGTTTCACAAGATCGATAATCGCAAATCGCAAATCGAAAATGGAAAATGAAATTTGGGCCCGCCAGGATTCGAACCTGGGACCAAGGGATTATGAGTCCCCTGCTCTAACCGCTGAGCTACAGGCCCGTGACGGTTGAATTAAAACACACCAAACCGCTCGTGACCAACTTTCGAAAGGATCGTGGCCGTTGTGCACTGCCGGATCGAGTCCATTGCTCGATGTCCAAAATAATACGCCGTCGTCGGCATATATTTTAGCACCGCCCCACGGAGCGGTCGATGTACCGCGCGCCCGAGATCACAAATGGACTCTATTTTGGCGGCAGCCCGGCAGCGCTTTCCTGAATGAGCGAATCGAGTTTGTTTAGATCGATTGGCTTGACGAGATGATGCTTGAATCCCGCTTCCTGACTTTGCCGAATGTCCTCTTCCATCCCGAAACCGGTGAGAGCAATTCCGAGAAGTGGCCGTTCGGAGTTGAGCGTTCGCATCAGATCGATTCCGCTGCCATCGGGCAAGCCGAGATCGCTAATGAGCATGTCGAATTCCTCCTTCGCGCTGAGATCGCGCGCAGATTGGACGTCGCGAGCCGACCGCACATGGTAACCACGCCGCCGAAGTAAATTTGTAAGCGACCGGTTAGTGTCTTCGTGGTCCTCGACAAGCAGAATGCGCATCGCCTGGCGCTGCTCCGTCTTAGGTGAAACAGCCGGCGCGGCCCGGGAATCTGTCTTCTCGCAGGTGGGGAAAATCAAGGTGAACGTCGCGCCTTTATTTCGGCCGGCGCTTTCCACGGTAATTGCTCCTTTGTGCGCTTCGACCAGCGTTTTGCTGATTGCAAGGCCGAGACCGAGTCCCCCCAATTGTGTCCATCCTCCTTGCTCAAAGGCATCGAAAATTTTCGGCAACGATCCAGGCTCAATTCCAATGCCGGTATCCGCTACTTCAATGCGCACTTCGCCGGCGGATTGATTGGCCGTCGAAATACAAATTTGCCCGCCCATTGGTGTAAACTTCACCGCGTTGTTTATCAGATTCCAAAAGATTTGCTGGAGGCGGGCAGGATCCGCTTGCAGGTGGACGTTTTGAGCGGCGAGATCGAGCCGGAGCGCCAGATGCTTTCGATCGATCTCTGCCCGGCAAATCTCGACGGCATTTTGCAACAACGCGTGAGCGTCTACGACTTCAAAATTGAGCTGTACCTTGCCTCTGCTGATACGCGTCAGATCAAGCAGATCATCGATGAGCCTGGCCTCCAACTCTACGTTGCGGCGGATTGTGTGTAGTGATTCGTGAACATTCTCCGGCAAAGCCTGCTCGTTCTCGAGTGCGATCGCGGACGCCAGCACTGGTGTAAGCGGAGTGCGCAATTCGTGGCTGAGCATGGCGAGAAACTGGTCCTTCGCGAGATTGGAGCGCGCCTTTTCCTGCAACTCCTCGTTCGTCTTCTGCAACTCCTCCTGGCGGTTTTGGAGTTCCGCCGCGAGCGACTGCGATTGCTCGAGCAGGTTTTCTGTGCGCGTGTTTGCTTCGATGGTGTTGAGTACAATTCCTATGCTTTCCGTCAATTGATCGAGAAACGCCTGGTGCGTCGAGTTAAAGCGATCGAGCGATGAAAGTTCCATCACTGCCTTTACCTCTCCTTCGAATAGGATCGGCAGGACTACGATGTTCATCGGGCGCGATTCGCCCAGACCGGAACTTACCTTTACGTAATCACTGGGGACATCGCTCAGGAGAATACGTTGCTTTTCAACCGCCGCCTGCCCAATCAGACTCTCCCCCAATTTGAATCGATTTCTTGCACGCTTCCGCTCGCCGTGTGCGTAACTTGCCAGGAGCTTGAGTTCAGACTCTCCCGCCGACTTATCCATGATATAGAAGACACCGTGTTGCGCGGAAACAACTGGGGCCAGTTCCGACAAGATAAGTCTGCCCACCGTCAGCAGGTCTCTTTGTCCCTGAAGCATGCGCGAGAACTTCGCGAGATTAGTTTTGAGCCAGTTCTGCTCTTCATTCCACAACGTCGTGTCCTTCAAATTGCGGATCATTTCGTTGATGTTGTCTTTGACGAATGCGACCTCTCCCTGTGCTTCCACCTGGATCGAACGCGTCAGGTCGCCTTTTGTGACTGCCGTCGCGACGTCGGCGATGGCGCGAAGCTGCGTCGTCAAATTTGCTGCCAGCCGGTTCACATTGTCGGTCAAGTCACGCCAGGTCCCGGCGGCGCCAGGCACATTCGCCTGCCCGCCTAGCTTTCCTTCGACGCCCACCTCACGGGCTACCGTTGTCACTTGATCGGCAAAAGTCGCGAGCGTCTCCGTCATGCTGTTAATGGTGTCAGCCAGCTCGGCGATCTCACCTTTCGCTTCGACAAGGAGCTTTTGCTGCAAATCACCGTTCGCAACCGCGGTGACAACCTTTGCAATGCCACGCACCTGGTTGGTGAGGTTACCAGCCATGAAATTCACACTGTCAGTCAAATCCTTCCAGGTTCCGCCGACGCCTTTCACCATCGCCTGCCCTCCGAGTTTTCCCTCTGTGCCGACCTCGCGCGCCACACGGGTCACTTCCGATGCGAAAGAGTTGAGCTGGTCCACCATGGTGTTGACGGTGTCTTTCAACTCGAGAATTTCGCCCTTAACATCGACCGTGATCTTCTTCGAAAGATCGCCGCGGGCGACCGCCGTCGTGACGCCGGCAATATTCCGCACCTGAGCAGTGAGATTACCGGCCATCGAGTTTACCGAATCGGTCAAGTCCTTCCATGTGCCCGCAACGCCGCGCACATCCGCTTGACCGCCCAGTTTTCCTTCGCTGCCCACCTCGCGCGCCACCCGGGTCACTTCCGCTGCGAAAGAGCTCAGTTGATCCACCATCGTGTTGATCGTGTTCTTCAACTCGAGAATTTCACCTTTTACATCGACCGTGATTTTCTTCGACAAATCTCCGTTCGCCACCGCGGTAGTGACCTCCGCGATGTTGCGCACCTGGCCGGTCAAATTCCCCGCCATGAAATTCACGCTATCGGTTAAATCCTTCCAGGTGCCAGCCACGCCATGCACATCGGCTTGACCGCCGAGAATTCCTTCGGAACCGACTTCGCGCGCCACGCGGGTCACTTCAGAAGCGAACGAACCAAGCCGATCGACGAGCGTGTTGATCGTGTTTTTCATCTCGAGAATCTCACCTTGAACATCGACGGTGATTTTCTTCGACAGATTTCCATTTGCGATCGCAGTGGTTACTTCGGCGATATTACGCACCTGCGCCGTGAGGTTCCCGGCCATCATATTCACGTTGTCGGTCAGGTCCTTCCAGGTGCCCGCGACGCCTTTCACCTCGGCCTGGCCACCGAGTTTTCCTTCGCTGCCCACCTCGCGCGCCACGCGCGTCACCTCCGAGGCGAAGGAACGAAGCTGACCGACCATGGTGTTGATTGTGTCTTTCAACTCCAGAATCTCGCCGCGCACATCAACGGTGATTGTTTTCGACAAGTCGCCATTTGCAACAGCGGTCGTGACTTCAGCAATATTGCGAACCTGAGCTGTCAGGTTACCTGCCATCGAATTGACGCTCTCAGTCAAATCCTTCCAGGTTCCGGCGACACCTTTGACATTCGCCTGCCCGCCGAGTTTTCCTTCCGTGCCTACCTCGCGTGCTACGCGGGTTACTTCCGAGGCAAACGAACTCAGCTGATCCACCATCGTATTGATCGTGTTTTTAAGTTCGAGAATTTCGCCCTTTACATCGACGGTGATTTTCTTCGATAAATCTCCCCCTGCGACAGCGGTCGTTACGGCGGCAATGTTGCGCACCTGCCCGGTCAGATTGCGCGCCATGAAATTGACCGAATCGGTCAGATCTTTCCATGTGCCAGACACGCCTTCTACACGAGCTTGACCACCCAGGATTCCCTCAGAACCGACTTCGCGCGCCACGCGCGTCACCTCCGAGGCGAAGGAACGAAGCTGGTCCACCATCACGTTGACCGTATCTTTCAGCTCGAGGAACTCCCCTTTGACATCGACCGTGATTTTCTTCGTCAAATCGCCGTTCGCCACTGCTGTCGTCACCGTCGCAATATTGCGGACCTGCGCCGTAAGATTACCGGCCATGTGATTGACGTTTTCCGTCAAGTCGTTCCACGTGCCCGCGACGCCTTTGACCTTTGCCTGGCCGCCTAGTTTCCCTTCCGTGCCCACCTCACGCGCCACGCGCGTCACTTCGGACGCGAAGGCGCTGAGTTGATTGACCATCGTGTTTACGATCTTTGCCGTGCGCAAGAACTCCCCTTCGAGCGGCCGCCCTTCGATCTCAGTTGCCATTTTTTTGGACAAATCGCCCGTCGCCACGGCGCCGATTACGCGCGCCATTTCGTTAGTGGGACGAACCAAATCCCCGATTAGATTATTAACCGAGCCGATCGCCTCAGCCCACGAGTCTGACACATCGCCCAGCGATGCCCTTTGTGCGATCCGGCCCTCCTTTCCCACGACGCGTCCGATTCGTTCCAGTTCCTGCGTCAGGCGCTGATTGGTTCTGATCACGTCATTGAACGTATCCGCGACCTTGCCCGCTACGCCTGTCCAGTCATCTGGCAGTCGCGCGGAAAAATCACCGCGTTTGAATGCCACTAACGCCGCAAGGAGCTGTTTGGCATTGAGTTCGTTACCGTTGACTCGCGAACCGTTTCCCGGCCGCGTACTGGGGAGAGAGGTGTTTTTCTTCATGAGTGATTAGAAGGTTGCGCTTGTCTTCGTCGTCGCGACTTCGACGCGTAAGATCAGAAGGCTCATATTCCAGCCCCGCAAGTTTGGCATAGATTAATCGTCCAAGGAATCGCAGCAGGTTGTATCGCAGGCAAGAAAACGGTCATGGATTGCCGCAGCGATCGCTGGAGCTGATGGCTAGAGGTCGAGCGTGGGATATTGAGCGTTTTCCTTTCGATGAAGATCGGTGCCGCTACAGTTTCAAGAAAATCTGGTTTGCGTCTTCGAGCGTTTCTTTGCTTCCGATATCGAGCCACTTGCCCCTGATCTGAAATGTCTTCACCGGTTTGCGAGTGTAGAGCCATTGCACAAAGCGACCCGGCTGATCTGGATTGTTGCCCGCAGCAAGATAGGTCGTTAAAAGGGAAAGCACTTCGGGCGTGTAATAGTAAAGCGCGATCGCGGCCAGCGTGCCCCGGGGTTTTTCCGGCTTTTCTTCGAAATGAGTAATGACCCCGTCAGCGTCGATAGCGATGTTACCGTACTTTTTGATCGCCTCTGCATCGCCGACATCGTAAACGGCGACCGTCACCTCTGTCTTTTTCGCGTAATCGACAAAATCGGCCAGCGACTTGCTAAACAAGTTGTCGCCCGCAACAACCAGCAAATCGCTTCTGGTCAGATTCTCCCGGGTAACGACGAAATTAATATCTCCAATTGCGCCCAGCTTATCTTCGTCGTTTTTGGAACCATCGTTGATGATTTTGAATTTGAGTTTCGGCTGTCGCCCCTGGTAGCGCTCGCTCCACGCCTGGAAATCAGAGGCGAACTTGTCATTCGTCACGATATAAATCGTTTCCAAATCCGACGCATCCACGAGACTATCCACGACCCATTCGATAATCGGCTTTCCCCCGACCGAAAGCAGCGGCTTGGCTTTGTCGAGCGTCAGGGGATAAAGGCGTGTTGCGTAACCGGCGGCGAGAATAAGTACGTTCATAAGAATCCAAAAGAACGCGCAGCAGAAACGGCCACGCGTCCGCCTTTCCTACTTACTTTGATTTAGCGGCGCCTCCACCCAGAATTGCAACCTGAAGATGTTGCTGGATCGCCGTAATACGGTGCGAATCGGTAATCTTACCGTGCGTCGCGCGGTCCACTACATAGAGCGTATCAATGGCTGCGCCAGCCTGCGTGTTAATACGAGAAAGCGCGATCGAAACATTCTCCCGATCAAGACAGGTCAGAATATCGTAAAGCAAACCAAGCCGGTCGGGAGCCTGGATCTCAAGGAGGGTGTAAGTGGGATGCGTCTTATTATCCATGGCAATGCGCGTCGGAAATTCGATTCCCTGCGCGCGAGGGTGGGTGCTCTGACGCTTCGCTTTTTCAATTAACGGAAGGAAATCAAAATTCTTATCTTCGAGCGAGCGGCGCAAAGTTTGTTCAACCAGCTCGAAGTCGCGCGGGTCGGTGACGGCGTGTGCTTTCGTATCGCACACACGAAAAACGCCCAGAACGACGCTGTCTCCCCGGGGAAAAATGTCGGCGCTCAAAATATTAATCGGCACAACCGAAAAGGATCCGGCAATTTTAGCGAGCAACTTGTCACGCTCCCACGTGCAAATGCTGACCACATTGTGCCCTTGCTCCGGGAGGGCGTTCCATTTAACCGCTGGTGCCAGTGAATGGTCTCCCTGTCTGGAGACGTTCTCAAGGAACGAGCGAAACAGTTTCACATGCTCAATAATCTCGGGTAGATCGCTGCCGCGAAAATAATTGTCCGGCATAAACTCGAAATACGCGTCAATTTCATCGGCATAATCAGGCGACAGATTTTTGGCGACGGAAACCTGTAAGCTTTCGCGTTCAATTCTTGTTTGTTCGTAATAAGACTTCTGATCCGCCAGATAGCGGGAGGTCTGGTGGAACAATTCCCAGACAAGCGATTCTTTCCAGTCCGACCATGCCTCTGCGCTGGTGCCCTGGCCGTCGGCCAAAGTAAGCAGCATCAATGCGTTTAAGTTTTTTTGGTGCTTCACGATCCCGGCCAACTCCGCCACCGTCGCAGAGTCATCAAGATTTCTCTGTTGCGCGATCGTGGAGAGCGTGAGGTGATGGTCGACCAGCAGAATCAGCGATTTGCGCTGCTCGGAGGACAACTGCAGGCGGGTGGCGACGCGGTGGGCGAAGAGCGCGCTCGCTTCGGAGTGTGGCCGCGCGCCAACGGCTTTGCCAGTGTCGTGCAAAAGCAGCGCAAGATAGAGAACGAATGGATCCTCGAGTCGCTCAAAAATCTCGCGATACGCGACGAGCTTCGGATCATCCGTTTTCACCAACGCATCGAGCTTGTCGATGCAAACCAGCGTGTGCTCATCCGCGGTGTAACGATGCAGAAACTCATGTTGCACAAGACAGGTGAGCTGCCCGAATTCGGGAATATATCGGCCCAGGAAATCCACCCGATGCATCATGCGGAGGACGTGGCCCACTTCACCTTTCCGCGATAGAATTGCTTTAAAGATGTCGCGCGGTCCCCGGACGTATTGATATGTGCGGGTGACCTGGCTGAGGTTTCGGCTCAATAAATCCGCCAATTCGGGACTCAGATCCAGGTGGTGTTCCTGCGTGAGTTGAAATGCCCGCATCATCTGCTCGGGATCCTTGCGAAAAAGATCGCCGCGCGCCGGGTGCAGTTGGCTATTGCGAAT
>JBIOVE010000040.1:0-6648 GCA_044867565.1 Candidatus Udaeobacter sp.
AGCCGTAAACGTGGCTCTGGCCGGGGTCACCCCCCCCCGGCTACAGTGAATACAGTGAAATGCGATGATCTGCGAGACCTTTTGCGGCGGCATTTTCGAGACGAATTGCTACCTCCTTAAAGCGCCAGAGGGCTGGATTCTTTTCGATGCACCCGATGGAACCTGCGATTGGCTGGTCTCTCGAAAAATCGAGCCAAAGCTGCTACTGCTCACGCATGGCCATTTCGATCACATTCCTGATGTAGCCAAAATCAAACGCCGCTTTCAGTGTCAAGTCGGTTGTCATTCTTTAACGGCGCCAATGATTTCCGATCCGGAATTTTTTCGCAGTTTCGGATTTCAACTGGAAATCGAGCCGGTTAGGCCGGACTTCTTCATTGAGCAGACGCCCGCAAGAAAATTTCTCGGCTTGGAAATGCAGGTAATCGAAGTTCCGGGGCATTGCCCCGGCAGCCTTTGCTTTTTTTCGCGTGAAGAACAATTGCTTATCGGCGGTGATGTCCTTTTCGCCGGCAGCGTCGGTCGCGGCGACTTGCCCGGTGGAGATATTGATCTGTTGCTGGACGGGATCAGAAAAAAAATATTTCCACTCGGCGACGATGTAACGGTGCTGGCCGGTCACGGCCCGCCCGCAAAAATCGGCACAGAGCGCAGAACCAATCCGTTCGTCCGCTAGGAACGAGCGATCAACTTACCAAGTAACAATTCGAGCTTCTGTAAGCCGTCGATTTCTTTGACAATGGAATGCAACGATTTCATCGCGGCTGGCACATGTTTAAGAAAATGTTTGTGGCCCTTCGCGAGGCCGAGGAACCCGTAAGCTCCGAGCGCCTGCATCAGGCGTTGCATCGCACAAAGGCGCAGCTTGGAATCGAAATCGCCGCTAATTGTCGTTCCTTTTTTGATCTGTTGCTCGCGATAATATGCGATCAACTCTGCGC
This sequence comes from Candidatus Udaeobacter sp., assembly GCA_044867565.1. Taxonomy (GTDB): domain Bacteria; phylum Verrucomicrobiota; class Verrucomicrobiia; order Chthoniobacterales; family UBA10450; genus Udaeobacter. Next base: position 942 of record JBIOVE010000040.1, read on the forward strand.
GTTCCGCTTTCGTAAGATCGACATACGGATCGTAGAGCAACGAAGCGAGATCGTATTCCGCCAAGCCAGGACGCATTCCCTGAAAATCGATCAGATATGCCTGTCCGTTGCGCATAATGATGTTTTGCGATTGAAAATCGCGGTGCACCAAAACTCTCGGCAAACGCGCCAGCCGTTCCGCTATTTCGCGCAAGGCGGGCAGCGCCGCGAGCTCACGTAATTGTGCGGTGTCGAGCTTGAAATAGCGGTCGAGGCAATTCTCAAAAAAATAATCTTGTTCCCAAAGATAAAGCTCCGCGTTGAACTCGGCCGGCAAATGCTCCTTCATTTCGATGCAGATCGACTCCGGCAAACTATGAAGCGTCGCAATTTCATCGAGCGCTGATTCGTAGAATGCGCGGCGGACGAGCCAGCTTTCTCCGCGAAAACTGTAGAGATCGCTTTCGCCCAGATCCTCGATCCAGATGAGGCCTTCCGCTGGATCATGAAAGTAAACTTTCGGCACTCGAATTCCGTGCTCATCGAGAAATTTCGCGATCTGAACGTAATGCCGGTTTTCTTCGCGCTCCAGATTGTATTTGACCAGAATGAGCGCCTGGTCTGGGGAACAACGGATGCGATAAAATTTCCGGTCCGATCCGCCCTTGTTGATCGGCGCAATTTTTATTCCTGCGACATCCAAACGCGGGAAATGCATTCGCGTTTGTCTAAGCAGAACGTTGGTTCTCATAATTTAGATGTCGATGTTGCGATGGACGCCGCTGGCCTTTTTTTTGGAGCGGACAATACAACCACGGAGGTGACTATTGGAAGCAATTTCTGAACCGGGCCACAAAATTGTGTCTTCCAAAATCGCTTCCGGTCCAACCCGACAATCCCGTCCAATAACTGTGCAGCCCCGCAATTGTGCAGTTGGATCGACCATCGCAGTCTTGGCGACTCGTGTTGGCCAGTCTGGGGTGTTCACGTACGCCGGCTTCCAGCTCTTTTCAACGATCGTGCGATGAACCTCCAGGTATTGCGCGCGGGAGCCGATGTTGAACCACGTCCGATCATTAAGGACTACGCCGCCGATGCGGCCGTCTTGCCGAATCCATTCCAGCAGAATGGGAATAATAGAAATCTTCGTGCGCGGCGGGATTCGGTCGAAAATTGCGGGGTTCCAGACGGATATATTCGCATAGTCATAATTTCGAACGGGATCGTGCTTGTTCGTGATATCAACGATCCGACTATTTTGAAGAACCACGCCAGCGCCGAGATCGGTTTTCCGCAACGCGAGCGTGACATCATTTTCCGCGCGGAAATGCTCTTCTGCTAGAGCTTCCAAGTCGATGTCGGTCAGGATGTCCCCGCTGTAAATAAAGAATGGCTCCCTTCCTAACCACGATTCGGCATTCTTGATGCCGCCCCCAGTTTCCAGAATGTCGGGTTCGTGACGAAATTCAATCGGTCGACCGCGGTATGTCGATCCTGGAAAACTTTGGTTAAATCGTTCGGGTAGACGATGCGTGTTTACGAAAAATCTGTCGACGCCGATATCGATCAAATGATCCAGGGAAAAAGTGATGAGCGGTTTTTGAAAAATCGGGACGAGCGGTTTGGGCAGATCATCCGTCAGCGGCCGCAAGCGCGTGCCGAGGCCCGCGCCTAAAATGAATGCCTGTGTAATTTTGTTCACGTGCAAAGAAATGAGAGATTCCTCAACTCCGCCCGGAATGACGAGGCGAGCGGTGTTAAGCGCGTGCCAAGCCCGGCGCCCAAAACGAATGCCTGTGTAATTTTGTTCACGCGCAAAGAAATGAGAGATTCCTCGGCCCGAGCCGGGCTGGCACATTCGCTCGGAATGACAAAAAGAACGAAGGCTTGCGTGATCCTCTTCATCGCGAGACAGATTCAGTGATGGCCGAAGAAACTGTCTGGCGCGGGACGTCGTCGCAATGGAAAAATTTTGGCGTGTATGTTTTGTGCGCCCTGTTTTGCTGGCTCATCGTGCCGATCTTCATCGCGGTTGCCTATTTTCTCAAAACGAAAAACAAAGTCTTCGAACTTACGACCGAGCGGTTGAAAATCACGGAAGGCGTTTTTAGCAAAACGACCGGCACGTTGGAATTGTATCGCGTGAAGGACATCGAAACGCGGCAGCCATTTCTTTATCGGTTCGTTGGAGTGGCGAATGTGCAATTGAACACGTCGGACGCGTCGTCGCCGTTTGTTTTCATCGAGGCGATCCCATCGAGCGTCAGTCTCCCTGACAAGCTGCGCAATCAGGTCGAGATCATTCGCCAGCAAAAGCGCGTGCGCGAGATCGACATCGAATAGCGATCTGTTCCAATGGGCTGGGTCATATTCCTTCGCGCCGCGAATGTCGGCAAACACAATCGATTTCGGCCGGGCATTCTCGCGAAGGAGTTGGCGAAGTTCGGCGTAATCAATGTCGGCGCGGTCGGGACGTTCGTTGTTACCGAGGATGTGAGCGAAAAAGCTTTGCGCGCCGTGCTCGCCCGCAAGCTCGCATTCAAATGTGATTTGATGATCTGCCCGGCAAAAGCAATTGTCGACCTTGCGCAGAAAAATCCATTTGAAAAGGAAGCCCGAGAAGGTCGCGAAAATTCTGCGAGCAGGCGGACGCGATTAACTCCGAGGTTTTCGCGAGCACAGAAGCTCATGAAGGCTCTAACTCAAGTTGCCCGGGGTTTCGAGCGAATCTGTCACCCGCAATTTGTTGACCACAAGTTCGTCAATTTCCAGATGCTTGATTCTCGATCGCCCAATGACGAGCCGACCGATCGCAACTGCGCCGAAAGCGAGCGCGCCTATGGCCAGGGCGCCAAGCGCCAATGCTCCAATGGCTTGCGCTCCGATCGCCAATGCGCGAACCCGCAGCGCCGGGAGATCATTCGCTTCTGGTTCGCGCATGTTGCGGCAAATTGTCGGCAAGCCTCACCCACGGGAGCCGGTCCTCGATCCAGACGTGGTCCTGAGGTAGAGTCGCATCGGGATAATCGAAACTGGAAACGGTTACATCCACTTCGTCAGTGTCGGGTCCGCTCATGAAGGTCAGTGCGGTACCACAGCTTGCGCAAAATGATCGAATGCGTCCGGCCCACGCGATTTCACGCGGCGCGCCGTGAGTGAATCGAAAATTGTTTCGCCGGAAGGAGGCCCAAGTCACAAACGGCGCGCCAGCGCTTTTCCGACAGTCTTCGCAATGGCAATGCGTGACGTTGTAAGGCTCGCCGCTCGCTTCATAGCGGACCGCGCCGCACAGGCAACCTCCGCGAACAATATTTGCTGGCATTTAAAATACTCTGCGCGTTCTTACTTTAGCTTCCTTGACCTTGCTCGCCATTTTGTCCAGTTCGCTAATGTACGAGGCTTAATTGCAACTCCGCACGGCCCCCTTCGGCTTCGCTCGGGTCCGTCCCTACCGCTTTAGATAAAGCGTGCGCGCGCCGAAGTCGATAATGCCGTGATGCCGGTTGAGAATTTCTGCGCCAAGCAAACCGGCGACGGGCGGTGAACCCCGCAATAATCCGTCATGAATCACTCCTTCGAGATCGATCACTCCCACTTCCTTGCCAATGATATCGACCGAGCCAACCGATAACTTGCGAATCCGTGCCACCCGCACACCGCGCTCTTTCAGATTCACGGCGGAAGAACTAAACGCTGTCTCTTGAGTCGGAATCCGCATATGCCGAACGAAAGAGCGATGCAGCAAAGTGGCGAATGAACCGGTGTCGACCATAAGCTTGGCGGACTTCCCGTTAATAGCGCCATCAACGTACAAATTGAAGCCATCACTGACTTGAATGGGCACAGCCTGCAATCCGTTCCGGTCGAAACCGGGAGCACTGCCAACGACGTCCGGATCGATTTTTAAGATGAGGAGTTGTCTCTGACAATCTAGCACCGCTTTGGTCGGGAAAAGAATATCAGCCCCGATAAGTCCGTCCATTTCCGGCTCACGCCGTAATCGCGCTGAGCGACTCGATCTCCCATCAGCACGCACCCGCGCTGAGCGACGGGACGTTCCGAGATCGACGGTGACGACCGGCTCGTCCACCAGAGTTAGCGCACCGAGCCGCAGCTTACGTGCAATCGCTACATTATTGAATGCGCCATTGATCTGAACGCGCGCGGGCAGGTTTGACTTGGCGGTAACTGACGTAAGTCGAAAATGCTCGCGACGGTGCAGAGCGATCGCGCTCACCGGCGCACCGCTATCGACGCCGAGCCACGCCGGCTTGCCATTGATGTAAGCGCGGACGAGCAAATGATTTTGCCGTGAACGCAACAGCGGCAGTGCTTCAAATTGCGGCGGCTGGGCGTGAGCCGGCGGATTAACCCCGAAGGCGGGCCCGGCGAGCAAAAGAGCCGCGACAAGGATCGCCAGAGCTCGTCGCGTCGATCGAAAGTGATCCCGGGCCGGCATGGGCGCGACGATACCATGCTTTGACAGAACGCAAAAAGATTCGGAGTGAACCGGCTCGTCTCCAGTTGCTCAAGACCCCTGATCGCGTGGCTTCTCAGGCGGCGAACTAAGCAGACGATAATAACACCAGATGGTTGTCCCCCAAACCAGGGCAAGCGAGCACAGCATAAAGACCCAACCCCATGCGTTCATAATTGAATTCTTAAGTTCAAGTTCATGGTTGCCGCCCGTCAAGATCGAGACCAGCCCTGCGCCAGCGTCGTTCGCCGACTGCGAGCGTTCCAATCAGCATCGCCAGCGCCGCAACGATAATCACGAGAGTCCATACCGCCACCGGATTGCCCGCCATGCTCTTGAGCTTCGAGCGAAGATCGAAGTAAGTGAACCCACCGAGGATCACTAGCAGGTAAACCGGCGCGATCCATTTCATGACAAACACGAACAGACGCGGGATCTTGATCAAAGCGCCTTGATCGAGCTCCGCAGCGCCGGGTTTGACTCCCCAGATCCAGCCAAAGCAGATAATTTGTACGGTTGCGAGAACGAAAATGCAGAAAGTGCCGACCCAAAAATCCATCGTGTCAAGCGCGACGGTGTTCTTGCTGAACCAAATCACCCAAAGCGAACCGAGGCCGCAGATGATGGAAACCAACGCGATCGCTTTACCGGAACTCATCGCGAGCGCCTCCTCGAAAAACGCTTTCACCGGCTGCAACATCGAGATCGAGCTTGTGATGGCCGCGAGAAACAGGAGAAAAAACCATGCGAATCCAATCCAGCGACCTATTGCGCCCATCTGCTGGAACACCACCGGCAAGGTTTGGAATCCAAGGCCGAATCCGCCGCCAACACCGCTCGCACCGAGAAAGACGAACGCGGCTGTGATCGTGATCAGCCCCCCAAACCCGACCTCAAACAGCTCGTTTGTTGCGCTCGCAGTCATGGCTGACAACGCGATATCGTCCTTCTTCTTCAGATATGACGCGTAATTCAGAATCACGCCGAAACCGACCGACAAACTGAAAAAGATTTGTCCCGCCGCCGCAAGCCAGGTTTCGAAATGGGTCAGCTGCGAAAAATCCGGATTCCAAAAGTATCCCAGCCCGTCGAGAACATTTTGATCGGGCTTGGCCGGATCAGGCGTGCCAAGCGTGAGCACTCTGATCAACACAACCATCGCCAAAATGCCCATCGCCGGCAGAGCGAACTGGCAAAACTTCTCGATGCCGCCACTCAACCCGCGATAGACCAGACAAATATTGAGGGCGA
>JBIOVE010000041.1:0-5327 GCA_044867565.1 Candidatus Udaeobacter sp.
CGACATCCGCAGCGAAGGAGCGCCATTCAGGTTTCCTGGTGCAAGCTCCATTCCGGTTCTCGCGATTGCGGTGATCATCTGGATTCTGGCCCAAGCGACGCGAGATGAATTCGAGATCACCGGCATATGTCTCGCAGTGGCCTCGCTGCTCTTCCTTATCCGACAGTTCGTGAGCCAGCGGACCCGCCGTACATTCAATCAACAGCCAGGTGCGTCGACCGCTCTGCCGGACGACGATAAATAAAGCGGCTTTGCCGCCAAATTTTAACATGAAGCAAGGGGCTGCTCGACGCACCTGGCTGTGCCTACAGGCCCAACATCCTGTGGCCTGGCCGCCCAAAAGCCCTTCAAATTGTGTTATTTTCGCTTGTAACCCAAGCAAGCTTACTGTATTGACCATCCGAGGCCCGAGATTTCGGCCGGCACATGCATTTACAATCGCTCGAGCTGTTCGGCTTCAAATCGTTCGCCGATAAAACGATTTTTAATTTTCACGAAGGCATCACGGCTATCGTTGGCCCGAACGGTTGTGGGAAATCCAATGTGCTCGATGCCGTCCGTTGGGTGCTCGGCGAGCAATCCGCCAAATCGCTCCGAGGCGACGAGATGGCCGATGTCATTTTTAACGGCAGCGACACGCGCAAGCCTGTCGGCTTTGCGGAGGTCTCTGTCACTTTCGCCGATTGCGCAAAAGATCTGGAAGTCGAATGGCATGACGTACGCGTAACGCGTCGCGTGTATCGAGACGGCAATTCCGAATACCTGCTCAACAAAACGCCATGCCGGCTCCGCGACATTCAAAATCTTTTTGCCGACACGGGTATCGCGCGAGCCGCTTACTCAATGATGGAACAGGGTAAGATCGACATGATCTTGAGTTCCCGCCCGGAAGATCGACGCGCGGTTTTTGAAGAGGCCGCCGGGATTACAAAATATAAAACGCAAAAACGCGAGGCGTTGCGCAAGCTCGAAGCGACCGAAGCGAATCTCTTGCGCATCGGCGACGTGATCAAGGAAGTGAAGCGCCAGATCGGCTCGCTGCAACGGCAGGCCGGCAAGGCGCGGCGTTATCAGGCATTGCACGCGGACCTTTGCGTTCTCGATACGCATCATTCGCGCAAACAGCTCGACTCACTTGAAGCTGAGCTTGCCTGTTGTCACGCGGAGATCGCGCGCCTCAAGGAATCGGAAGAGGCGAGCCGAGCCAAGATCGACGTGAGCGAAAACCAGCTTGCTGAGCAGCGTCGCACGCTGGACGAAATTGATGCACAGATTGCGGACGGCCGAAGCGAATTACAACGTTTGCAAAGCGAAATCGGCACGCATCAAAATCGAATTCAATTCAACCGGCAGCGTGCCGAGGAATTGGCAGAATTAATTGAGCGTTCCCAAAAAGACATCGCCGCAGCCGAGGCAAAGCGCGCCCAGCAAGGGAAAGAAATAGGGGAAGCGAACGCGCTGCTTGAAAAAACCAGCCAGCTTCTTCAAGCCAAAGAAGCCGACCTGGCAAAGCTTACGGGTCTGATCTCAGACCTTCGCGCCGAGCACGGCGTGCACGAATCGAAACTTGAGGCGCTGCGATTGGAACTGTCGAAAAAGGAGAAACGAATCGCCGAACTGGAAGACGAGATCTCCGGACTTGCGATTCGCCGCGAAACCACGGAGGAAAATCGGTGCACTCTCGGGGCCACGCTTTCCGAAGCGCAGGCAGCTCACGACAGAGTTCAGAAAGAAATCGCCGTCACGCGCGCGACTGCAGAGCGCGCGCGAAAGAACCTGAATCTTCTAAAAGCGAAATCGCAGTCGAGCGAGCAAACATTGCGGCAACATCAACAACTTCTGGGCAGCACCGAAAAAAGTGTGGCTGAAATCGAACGCGCGTTGGCGGAAAAGGAATCACGCCTCGAAATTCTGCGTCAGCTTGACGAAGAAGGCGAAGGTCTGGCGCGAGGTTCGCAAGCTGTCCTCAAAGGACTTGATGATCCGTCCCGAATCCAGCCCGCGGTGCACGGAGCCTTGGTTTCAAATCTGGATGTCGATCCAGAATATATCGCCGCAATTGAGGCCGCCCTGGGTCGAAATCTGCAAGCGATCGTTCTGAAAGATGCCCAAGTGGCGCCTGAAATTATTGCGGCATTAAAAGAAAAGAAACTCGGGCAGGCTGCGCTGGTTCTTCCGAGCTTCTCCAGTTCTTCGTCCAAAACTCAAACAGCCCTTCCGCAAAATGCCCTCACCTGGGCCATCGACAATGTGAAAGCGCCAGATTTCATTGCGCCGCTCGTGGCGCGGTTGCTGCACAATGTCGCAATTTTCAGGGACCTCAACGAAGCGCTCTCTTTCAAGAAACATGGCAACGATTTGGCGGCCGCGACGCTCGCCGGTGAATTCATTTCAACCGAAGGCGTTCTTTTCGGCGGTAGTCGAGACCCATCGGCCGATTCTCTGCTCGAACGCAAAGCGCGGATGGCGGCTCTGAACACGGAATATTCCAATGTTTGCAAGCAGCGCGACGCGTTGCTGCAAAAACGCGACGAAGCAAATGCAGAATTGGAGAGGGCAACGAAAGATTTCGAAGAAGCGCGAACTCGTTACGAAATTGCGGAGCGGGAACAATCCGCTTCCGAAAACAACGCTCTTTTGCTAGCACGCGATTTGGAGGGAAGCGAACAGAAGATCGACGAACTCCGCTCGGAGGACACGACGCTCGCCCAACAAATCCAAACAGCAGACGAGCGCATTGCAAAGTTAGGAGAAGAACTGGCCTCCGAACGCGCAAATCTGGAAGCGCAGCAAAATCAGCGGCGCGCGATCCAGGCTACGCAGGCGAGCGCAGCAAAGCGTGAAAACGAGGCGACGGAGCGGCTCAACGAACTGCGCCTTGCACTCGCTACGGAGCGACAGCGTTATGAAAATCTTATCGCACAGCGCCAGCCCATGACTGCCCGCGAGGCGGAACTTGCCGAAACGATCGCGGCTCGGAAGGCGGAGATCACGAATTTCGAGAAGCGTTTGGACGCACAATCGAAAGAATCGAAAAGCGCTGAAGCTGCCATTGAGAAGCGGACCACGGAATGTGCCGAGCTGGAGGCGACTGTTTCCGCACTGACCAATCAGCGTGCAGAACACTCATCCGTAATGAACAAAACGGAATCGGACCTGCGCGCAATCCGAAACTCGTTGAATGAACTGCACGATTTACGTTCGAAGCAGCAAGTTCGGGAAAGTCAGCTGCAGATGCAGATCGACAATCTCGCCGAACATGTTTCCCGCCGCTATCACATTGACCTGCGCACATTTAGTCTAGACAAAGCGGCCTTCGAGAAGACTCTGCGTGTCCAACTCAAACGGCACCAAGGTGGATCGAGCGCTCCGTCGCCCGATGTCAATAATGGCGGCGAAGCCGCGTCGAATGAAACATCGCGCTCGGAGAACACGATCCACCCAGAAGATCTTGCTCGAGCGGACGTGGAAAAGCTAATTGCCGACCTTACCCGCCAGCTGGACAACATGGGTCCGGTCAACCTCGACGCTGTTCACGAATACGACGAGCTCGAAGAGCGGTATCGTTTTCTCGAAAATCAAAACAACGATCTAACGGCCTCTCAGCGCGAGTTGCTCGACGTGATTGCGCAAATCAACTCGACCACGAGAAAATTGTTCGCTGAAACGTTCGCCCAGGTGCGGACGAACTTCCGCGAAATGTTTGCAGAGCTCTTCAGCGGCGGGCGCGCGGATTTGTCGCTGGTCGATGAGAACGATCCGCTCAACTGCGGGATTGAGATCAGCGCCAAGCCGCCGGGCAAACAACTGCAAAGCGTTTCGTTGCTGAGCGGAGGTGAGCGGGCCATGACGGCAGTCGCGTTGCTGTTCGCGATTTACATGGTGCGTCCGAGTCCGTTCTGCATTCTCGACGAAGTGGATGCGCCGCTGGATGAGAGCAACATCAACTGCTTCATCCGCGTTCTGGAGCGATTCGTAAAGCAAAGCCAGTTCATCATCATGACGCACAACAAACGCACGATTGCGAAAGCGGACGTGCTTTACGGGGTGACAATGGAGGAGCGCGGAGTGAGCAAGCTCGTGGGGATGAAACTGACCGCGCCGCCAGCGGGTGAGCAGACAGCGGGTCCACGCGAAACCAGTTCTTCCCAACGGCAATTGGCGATGGCCGAGAACGGGCATACCGAACGGAAGCCCAGTTTCGCCGCGCGTTGATTCTGGATAGCGCACGCGCGCGCCACCCAGAGATATTCTTGCCACGCTCCCCAAAAAAATTTTTGCGCGCATTTGTCGATCTTGCGTAGAATTGGCGAATGCTTGAAACAGCGACGCGCAGCAAAAAACCCAAGGCACCGAAGCCCGCGCCGCATGAGCGCTTCCTCGAAGCGTTTCGTTGGATGCTGCTCACTCGCACGCTCGAAGAAAAGCTCGTCAGTCTCTATCGCGGCGGCTTGATCACGGGCGGCGTCTATGTCGGCCGGGGGCAGGAAGCGGTGAGCGTTGCGTGCGGTTTGTTTTTGCAAAAAGGCGATATTTTCGCGCCATTGATTCGCGATCAAGCCGGACGATCGGCGTTCGGCGAACCGCTGGTCGATGTCGCACGCACTTACCTCGGGTCGCGCCAGGGGCCAATGCGTGGCCGTGATGGCAACATTCACCGGGGCCGGCCACGCGCCAATCAGCTGGCAATGATCAGTCATCTTGGCGCGATGGTGTCCGTCACGGTCGGTGCGTTGATGGCAAAGCGATTCCATGGTGAAAGGGGATTTATCGGCTTGAGTTGCATCGGCGAAGGCGGAATGCAGAGCGGATCGTTTCATGAAGGAATGAACATTGCCGCTGTCGAACAGGTTCCGCTCGTCGTCGTCGCGACGAACAATCATTACGCCTACTCGACCCCGAACGATCGCGAGTTTGCGTGTCATGATCTGGTTGATCGCGCAATAGGCTACGGATTCGAAGGTTACACTGTGGATGGAACCGATCTTACAAATTGCCTCGATGTGATCGGCGGCGCAGTGAAGCGCGCACGGGCGGGGCGTCCGCCACAATTGATTGTCGCTTCTATCCTGCGCCTGTCGGGTCACGGCGAACACGACGATGCAAGTTATGTGACGGATGAGATCAAGCGCGAGCCGTTTGCGCGCGATTGCTTGAAAGTCGCCGAGCAGACGATTGCCCACCTTAGTCTGGTTGACGCCGAGACCTTGGCCGAGTGGCGCCGGGACGCGGCCGCGCAGGTGGATCAGGCAATTTCCACCGCGCAAAAAGAAGCCGCACCCGAAGGTGACGAAGAAGATTGGTGCGCGATCTCCACGCGCGACCTT
>JBIOVE010000042.1:0-4143 GCA_044867565.1 Candidatus Udaeobacter sp.
ATGGAACCTTGATGGTGCGCTCTTTCGGAACGAGCGCCACCTGATTGTAGGCGTCCTTATCTGCTGCGCCATTAAAGACCGAACTGATTCGTTCGCCAATGGCCATGTCGTAAACGCCCCAGTCAGGATCGAACAAAACGCGATCCCCGCATTTCACACTGCAATTGGAGAATGTGATCAGCAGTAGTTTGCCGTCGCGACGCAGGATTTTCTCGACCTTTCCCGAGACTCCGATGCCGCTGACAAACTCGAGTTTCGCTTTCTTCCCCTCAGCAATTCCAAGCGCATGCAGTTGATCGTTAGTGAGCAGCTCAGGAGCGGTTGATGTTTGTTTCCATTTACCGACCGGGGAACCGAAACCCTCATTGTGATAATCGATGCCGTGGCCTTCGATCTCTTTGTTGCAGAACGCCAGCGCGCTCTTGCCGGTCGTCTGAAGATAGATCGGGGAATTGTTTTCGTCTGTGATAACCTCGGTGAAAATCCCGCTGACTTGCAGATCGGACGAATACTCACAGGTCGCGGTGTTCTTGCATTCGATGGCTTTGTTGATGCCTTCGAGTCCGCCAACCATAAATGCCATCTTGCTCGCAAATTCTTCAAGCACCTTTTTGAGGTGTTGAAAATCGCGGCAGACGAAAAGCTGCGGCTGTTTCGTAGTGATATCGAACGCGTAATTCTGCGCGTCGATGGAGTAGGGGATTTTTTTCACCGCCGGCTCCAGGCACGAAACGGATTCGCCAATGGATGAAAGCAACCCGGCACCGTAGATTTTCGGATTCTCGAGCGTTCCGATGAGTCCGTATTCGACCGTCCACCAATGCAAACGAGAGAGCAACGCCATTTCGGAAGGGTCGCCCAAAGTTTTTTGTCGGTGCTCGACCAGTTTCGTCGCCTCCTCGACTTCTTTCGGGTCGCTGTTCGGTTGCTCTTTCAAGATCGACAAGTGTCGGATCGCTTGATACAACTCAAAATCTTTCTTTGACGACATCGCCTTTGCGCCCACTTCGCCGAAGCGCTGCAAGTAATTCGAATACTCACGATCAACAATAATTGGCGCGTGCCCGGCAGCCTCGTGCACGATGTCGGGCGCGGGCGTGTATTCGATGTGATGGATTTGCCGCATGTCGCACGCGATCACGAGGACTTTGTAGGCTTGGAATTCCATAAAGGCCGCTGGTGGAATGAACCCGTCCACTGCAACTGCGCCCCAGTCGATCTTTGCAAGAATATCGTTCATCTCTTCAATGCGCGGAATGCGTTCAAATGAAATGCCGGTGTTAAGCAATCCTTTGAAATAAACTTTGTGCGCGTATTCCTTCAGGAAAAAGATGTTCTGGCGCATGATGAATCGCCAGACTGCGTGATCGACTGGCGTGTAATCGTCGTACCGCTGATCGACTGCGAATTGGAGCAGATGTTTCGGTGTCGCGGCGACTGCTGCGTTGCTGTAGCTGATACCGCTCTGAGATTTCATCGATAACCTCCTTGCGCAATAAGTTATGACTCGTTTGCGAAGCGGGCAAGAGTCATTCGCCATCAAATGCTTGTCATCTGACCCAGCTACCGGATAAATTTGTTCGCCAGAATGATTTTCCCCCCGTTGCAAGTAGCTGGGTCGGGATGACAAGCGGGAGGATTAGAAAATGATGACTGTATTGCCTACACTCACGAGGTCCTTGATGCGCGCGGCGTCCCAATTCGCCAGGCGAATACAACCGTGACTTGCTGCGCGCCCGATTGTCTCGGGATTGTTCGTGCCGTGAATGCCGATGCCCGGCTTGTTCAAGCCCATCCAGAGAATTCCGACGAGATTGTTCGGACCCGGCGGAAGATTGTAATAATTTTCCGTGCGCACGCCGTAGTTGAGCATGCCTTCATCGTAGCGGAACCATGGCCAGATAGTGGACCCGAGAATTTTCCAGGTGCCAACTGGAGCGGGTAGCGTCGTTGATCCAGGCGTGATTGGAAACACGCAGACAAGCTGATCGTTATCAAAGACTTCCAGTAGATGTTCCCCTGTATCGATAAAAACCTTGCGGGTCGCGAACGCAGGATTTTCAGGAACTTTCCCTTCCGCGAACTTTTCGATCTCGAAGGGCAAAACATTCGGCACCTTAAGAACTTCGCCCGGCTGAAGATGTTCCCAATTCTTTCCGGGATTGAGTTTCTGAATGTAAGACTCCGCGGAGTGGTAACGCTCGGCGACGAATTCGAGCAGCGACGTGTAAGGCAGCGATTTCAATCTTGCCTGCTCGGCATGACTGCCTGGAACGTCGCCGACGAATTTCAGGTCTTCCTCTCGAATCGTGTAGGTCGTGTAAGTCACCGGCACTTGATCGAGCATCCACTGATCGACCGCTCCCGTCTTCGGCATGGCGCGGGCGTGCTTGTATGAAATGAGCGCTTTGCGAAAAAATTCGCCCATTTTTCCATCGATCTTACCGGGTCCGAAATAGTTGTTGTCCAAAAAAATTTGTAATCGCGTAGCGGTTTCTTCGTCGTAGTTCGGCAAGGCGACGGGATATACTTTTGGCGGGGGAGTAGTTTTCTCCTGCGCGAATGCGAAGGTGGACAAGCCAAGGGCGAGGATGAGAAAACTAAATTTCATTGGCGGAACGTATGCGCTGTTAATTTAGCCTGCGCAAATCTTGTAGAACATGCGTTCATGCGGTTTTCGACCAGGCGCGTAAAACTTCCGCGATGCTCCACGCTTGAGCGATGCAACCGCCAGGATTATGCGGCTCTCGCGCGTCGAACACTTCGCTGATCGTGCCTACACCGGCTTCGTTCAAGTGTTGCGGAAAACGCTCCAGGAATTTGCGGGCGGCGGATCGATCGTGCGGATGAACTTTCAACCACGCGTCGATGAACGGCCCAATCAGCCAGGCCCAAACCGTGCCCTGATGATAGGCGCCATCGCGCGAGCGCAGATCGCCTGCGTAAATCGGTTTGTATTGTGGATCGTCCGGCGAGAGCGTGCGCAACCCGTGCGGCGTGAGCAATTTTTTTTCTACGATTTCGATTACTGATTTCCAGTGCTTCGCGTCGAGGACTGGATGATCGAGCGAGATGGCGAACAATTGATTTGGCCTCAATGACGAATCGCTGACCGATCCGCCGTCAACATCGACAACGTCGTAGAGATAACCGCCCTCGGCGAACCAGAATCGTTCGTTAAATGAAACGCGTGCACGCTCGGCATGTTCCTCGTAAAGTTGCGCGGAAGTATCATCGCTCTCTTCGCGCAACCAACCCGCAAGCAGGCAGAGCGCGTTATGCCAAAGCGCGTTGATCTCGACGGCTTTTCCCCGCCGAGGGGTGACGACCCAGTCGCCCATTTTCGCGTCCATCCAGGTAAGCTGGTATCCCTCCTCTCCTTGGATGAGCAGGCCGTCGTTTGGATCGACATGGATATTAAACTTCGTGCCACGCAAATGATGCTCGGCGATGTCGATCAAGCCCGGCAAGAGCAGCTTCAAGGTGTTGCGATCTTTTGTGCGCTCGAGATAACGGCCCAGCGCGTTAAAGAACCAGAGCGTGGCATCGGCGGTGTGATAGGTTCCTTCCCTCGCGCCGTCGGGAAACATGTTCGGAATCAAACCATCGCGGACGTAATGCGCGAAAGTGCGCAGGATGTAGCCTGCCTCGAGCCAGCGTCCTGTGATCAGGGTGAGACCTTCGAGGCTGATCATCGTGTCGCGTCCCCAATCGGTGAACCAATGGTATCCGGCGATGACGGTGCGCACCTCGTCGCCGGCAGCATGCGCACGCGCGGCTTCTTCAAAGCGGCCTGCGGGTGTAATGACAAATTGGTCGGCCGCAAAAACCAGCTCTGCGGGAAAATCCTGGCGCGCTTTAGGAATTGCATCATGGAGTAAGCGCGCGCGCCGTTCGCGTTCCGCGGCGAGAACATCCTCGGGACCCAAGACATCGATGATATCCCATGGCTCGGTCGAGCCGACCAAGGTCGCTGTGCTTCGTTCAGTTAGATCAACCCGAAAGAATCCCGGACTCCAGAGTTCGCCTTCGTAGGCATAACCGCGCTGCTGCTCGATGCGATAAACAACCTGAGGAATTTTCGACGGTGCAATAGTGAAAGCGGACTCACGGCCATGAAGACACATCCGGAGCGCCGGCAAT
>JBIOVE010000043.1:0-4024 GCA_044867565.1 Candidatus Udaeobacter sp.
TATGCGATTGAAGCGCATCGGGAAGAGTTAGCGGAAGTTAGGCTTCCAGCCTGACTCGGCCCGGTGGCCTTCCAGGCTGCCCAAATCAAACGCCAAGCTGGAAGCTTGGCGGCCGAGTCAGCCAAGATGGCTAACATCCGATCACACCATCGGGCGAAATCGCCCCACGACTTCCTGCAAACGGCCGGTGATTTGGCCTAACGAGCAAACCTCGACTGCATCGAGCAAAGCTGGGAAACAATTTCCACCGCGCTCCACAACATCCGCAAGCTTATCGAGTGCACGTTTCGCTTTGTCCGCATTTTTCTTTTTGAATTTCGCGAGCCGATCGACTTGCAACTGCTGCTTTGCGCGCGGCGTGCGGGCGAGTTTTATTTCCGGCGCGTCATCTTCGCCGTTGCGATATTTATTCAAGCCGATGATCGGACGGGTCCCGTCGTAAATTTGTTGCTCGTAACGATGCGCGGCGTTCTGAATTTGGCTGCGTTGAAACCGGTCTTCCACCGCCGCGAGCACTCCGCCCAGTCGCTCAATCTCGCGAAACTCATCGAGAATCGCCGCTTCCACCGCGCGCTCCACCGCTTTCATGCCGGGCGAGCCGCTTAGCATGTTCATGGTGTGTTTAAAAATGCCGGATTCCTCCAGCAAAATCGCCTGGCCGTGCGCGGCAAGCCGAATCCATTCTTCGCTCGGTGTGGTGAATGGTTCGTCGGCGCTGTTGGAATGACACGAATTCGTGGCGTTCATGTAAGCCAGCATCAACTCCGCCGCGGTGCGGGTGAGATTATTTTTGAATTCCGCCGCGATGAGCGAGCGGCCGCTTGTCTGTGTGTGCAATTTGAAGAGCTGCCCGCGCGACCCCGCGCCGAACGCGTCGCGCATTCCAATCGCCCAGATCCTGCGCGACACGCGCGCGAGCGCGATATATTCCGCATCGAGCCCGCAATCGAGGAAGAATGAGAGGCGCGGCCCGAATTGATCCACTGGAATTCCGCGAGCGGCGAACATTTCCGCGTATGCGAATCCGTTCGAGAGCGTGTAAGCGGCTTGCTGCACAGGCGTCGAACCAGCTTCGCCGATATGATAACCGCTGATCGAGATGGGATACCAGCGCGGCATTTCACGTGTCGTGAATTCCACCATGTCGGTGAGAAAACGCAGCGAGGCTTCGATCGGGAAAATCGTTTCGTTTTGCGCCTGGACTTCTTTGAAAATGTCGGCCTGAATTGTGCCGCGGAGTTTAGGAACGACTTTGGGCCCAAAACGGCGTTTGGCCGCTGCGATATACATCGCCATGATGATTGGCGCGGGGCCACTGATCGTCATCGACGCGGAGAAATTCGGCGAGCCGAGATCGAATCCATCGTAAAGCCGCACCATGTCTTCGACCGTGTCGATCGCCACGCCGCCCTCGCCGATTTTCCCGAAGACTCCGTCTCCGTCGCTGTCGATGCCATAAAGCGTCGGCCCGTCGAACGCGGTGCTAAGCCGGTGCGTGCGCTGATGCTGCGTCAGATAATGGAAACGCTCGTTCGTGTCTTCGGCCAGCATCAATCCGGAGAACAACCGCGTCGGCTCCTCTGGCGGTCGCGCACCGTCGCCGCCCTTCGCTTTTTCCTTCGCTCCGTCACCCGAAGTTCTTTTTCCATAGCTCCCAGTTTCAATTTCGCGCACCGGCTCCAAATACATCTCGCGGTATGCGCCGTTCAGAAACGGGAACTCACCGGGCAATCCTTCTCCAAAAAGGTAGCGGGCGATTTCGCCCGGTTCATCGATCTCAGGCAACGCGAGGCGCGGCAAGGGCAACCCGGTCGGCGTTTGCGTCACAGGCGTTTTCGCTTTGATTTCGTTCCAGCGCTTTATCAGGTCGCGTCCGAATTTTTCATCCGACCGCGCGCGCTTAACCTGATCGAGAACAAACTGATTGTACTTCTCAACCGCCTCGACGACCTGTCCAAGTTTGCTCATATGCCTCCTCCTACATTTCTGTCATTCCGAAAGAGGGGTGTTTCGATTCTGCTCAACATGGCAAAAAAGACGGCACTGGCTCGATTTTCATCCGCACTGGGTAATTAGCTCAAACAGTCGATCCACGCCAGGGTCGCGATGCCGTTTTGCGACCGTGTCGATGAGTCGCTGGTCACGCCGGTTTTGTTCCAGGCGCTGTTCGATCTCCGAGTGCGCGGTGCGGGCGCGCTGGAGATCGCTCTTGTTGACCACCACGATGTCGGCGAGATCGAGCATCACGATCTTTTGCAGCTGCAAGCGGCTCCCATAATCCGGGTTCATCACGAGGACAGTTAGATCGACAATTCCATTTCTCTGAAACGGCATCGCTTCCTGACCGGTGCCGACGGTTTCGATAATAACGTAATCGAAATTCGATTGCGCAAGCAGCGCGAGACAATCATGGGTCGCAGGCGAAAGTCCGCCTGCTTGCCCGCGCGTGGCCATGCTGCGCATGAACACGCGATTGTCCTGCGAGTTGATCATAGTGGCTCGATCACCCAGCAACGCGCCTTCGCCGATAACACTCGGATCGTGCGACAAAATTGCGATCCGTCCCTTTGGATCTTGATTCAAAAAACGTAGCACCAGCTCATCAATCAGTGTCGTTTTTCCAGCGCCGCCCGGCCCGGTGAAACCGATGACCCTGGGTGTTTGATTTCTTTTCTTCTGTGCGTTGGACGCCTGCTCGCGATTTATCGGAGTTGGACGTTTCCTCTTTGCGTAATTCTCTTCTATCTTGGTGAGTTTTCTCGCCAGCTCCATGTCCGGCGACTTCGCCCCGGCGCGTTTGCGCGGCTTGCCGTACTGCTCGCGTACGTAATCGGTCATTTCGGTAAGCGAAGTGCCGGCAAAGAAAATCTTGTCCACGCCTTTGCGTTTCATCGCCGCGGCGTCGTCATGCGTAATGGTCCCGCCGCCGCCGCCAAAGACTTTGATGTCGGTCGCACCACGTTTACGTAAAAGATCGACAACTTCAGCGAAAAACTCGATATGCCCGCCGTTGTAACTGGAAATGCCGATGGCGCTCACATCTTCCTGGATCGCCGCGCGGACAATGTCCCCGACCGAGCGATGATAACCGAGATAAATGACCTCAATCCCGTGCCGGATGAATTCCAGATTGATCGTATTGATCGCGCTGTCGTGTCCGTCGCAAATCGGAACGGCAGTGAGGATGCGAATGGGCGAAGTCATTGAGAGCCGAAAAACTTAATGTTTCGACAGAATGAACACAATGCTCAGAATTGCTTTGCAAATGATTCGGTTAATTTTGTCTATTCTGTCAACGAATGTCTGACTTCGATTTCACCGGCAAAGTTGTTCTCGTGACGGGCAGCTCGCGCGGGATTGGCGCAGAGATGATCAAGGCGTTTGGAAAACGCGGCGCGCAATGTGTTGTGAATTATGTCGCTGACGCACAAGGCCAAAACAAAGCCGACGCGGAGAGCGTGGCGACGGAGTTAAAACAGCCCCTTGTGATTGAGTGCGACGTGACACTACCCGAGCAGGTCGCGGCGATGATGATGGAGATCGGCGACAAGCGCGGCGGTCTTGATATTCTCGTGAACAACTCCGGCATCATTCGCGATCGCACGATCAAAAAGATGTCGGTGGAAGAATTTGAGAGTGTGGTGGGCGTGAATCTCACCGGCACATTCGCCGTGACCCAAAAGGCGGCCGCGATCCTGCGCAACGGCGGCCGCATTGTGAATTTGTCATCAGTCAGCGGCCAGATGGGACTTTTCGGCCAGGCAAATTATTCGTCGAGCAAAGCGGCGATCATCGCGCTCACGAAAGTATCCGCGCGTGAGTTTGCGCGTCAGAACATCACTGTCAACGCCATCGCGCCGGGCTTCATCGACATCGGGATGAGCAAAGACGTGCCGGAAGAAGCTATTCAGAACTTCATCAAACAAGTTCCGCTCGGCCGCCTGGGTGACGTCAGCGAGATTATCAATGCAGCGCTATTTCTCGCTTCGCCGATGGCTTCGTATATCACCGGCCATGTCTTGAA
>JBIOVE010000044.1:0-4369 GCA_044867565.1 Candidatus Udaeobacter sp.
TCGAAGCATTTGAAACCCTTGCGAATCTTGGGACCAAAGCCGGCATCGAGGGCGAACGTTTTCAAATTCACACCCCGTTGATCAAATGCTCGAAAGCCAAAATCATTCGCAAGGCCGTCGAACTCAATGTCGATCTTTCGCTTACGCATAGTTGTTATGATCCGACACCGCAAGGTCTCGCCTGTAGCGAATGCGATTCCTGTCTGTTGCGGCTCAAGGGCTTTCGCGAAGCCGGAATTGAAGATCCGATCCGTTACGCAAAGAAATGAATCGCCTTTTCAGGATTTTCGTTCTTTCGAAAAGCGAACAACGCGTCGTCGCGCTCGTTGTTCTTGCGTTGATTATCGGTGCGTTCGCAGGATATCAACGCCGCGCTCATCAATTTCGGGCTCAGCAGACAACTGCGACAGAGTCGAAGGCGTCCCTGAATCCGTCCGGACCCCGAGGATGAACAATAGAGTTCAGTTCTCGCTTAAGCCGGGAATTCGTCCATAACCGACAAAAACCGGACTGAGCTTGGCGTCGTTGCTGTTCGGCGGCGGTGGCAATTTGAAATCGAAAACGCTGACGCCAAAGCGCTGTTTCCCGTCGTAAGTGCGACCATCACTCGCCCCGATCATGATCCGCTTTTTGGTTCCCTTTTCGCGCCCCAGATAGATCATCGTATGCGTGACCGGTGGGTCCCGATCAATGCTGTACGTGCCGCGCCAGAAGAGCAGATCACCTGGCTTGAGCGCGTCGAGTTCGAATGAATCTTCGTGACGGCTCAGGACCGCATTGAAATTCCCCGCCGTCCGCACCCAGACATATTGCCGGCTGGAATCGCGAGGCACATCGGTAAATCCGTTTTGGCCGAGAACATGATAAATGAAGCCGGAGCAATCCATGCCACCGTTTGCGGGATCAGCGGAACCATATGTGTAACCGAGATTCTGTTTTGTCAGTTCGAGCCCAGCTTCGATGATTTGGCGCACTTTCGGCGGATAAGTTTCATAGCCCGTAATCTCGTCAGGTGAAATGGTGACGTTGGGCGCGCCCTTTTTTTCCGGAGTAGGATGCGCGGTCGCCGAAGGCGTCGCAGTGGGTTGCGGCGTTTCGGTTGGACTCGGCGAGGGCGTTTCCTCAGGCGTCACCGTCGCAGATGGAGATGCGCTTGGCGTCGGAGAGGGAGACCTTTTTTTTCGTTTTGGTTTCGTTTCTGGTGTCGGGCTCGGAGTTGGAGTCGGCGAGGTCTTCTTCCGTTTCGGTGAAGCGGTCGGCGATGGACTGGGTGTGGATTGCTTTGCCGATCGCTTCCGATGTCTCCGAGTTGGAGTCGGCGTCGGTGTTGCCTGGAGAAACTTCTTAATCTTTGTGCCTAACGACTCTTCGGCCCTGCCCGGAGGGACGATCGCGCTGAAGCAGATCGCGGCGATTACAAAACTTCGAACGAATATTCTGATCGCTGAAAACAAAATTAGCGCGCGAGTTCCTGCAGGATCGCTTTGTTCAGCCGAATCCCGCCTTCGAGATTTTCGAGGGGGAAATTCTCGTTGGGCGAATGCGCGCGACAATCGGGGAGCGCGAGCCCCATCAGGAGCGTTTCGATGCCCAGGATACCGCGGAATTGCGAGACGATTGGGATGCTGCCGCCTTCGCGAATAAGCGCGGCATCCGCGTTGAAAGCCTTGCGCAAAGCGCGTTGTGCCGCCTCGCCAATCGATGAATGCGGATCAGTGAGATACCACGGCCCGCTATGGCCATCGGTAATTTCGAGCGTGACACCTTTGGGCAGATTCTTGCGTAAATGCGTTTTCGCGAGTTTCAGGATTTCGTCACCTTCCTGCTCCGGAACGAGACGGAATGTCAGTTTCGCCATCGCGTGACTGGCGATGACGGTCTTTGTTCCTTTCCCCTGGTAGCCGCCTCCGATTCCGTTGATCTCCGCGGTTGGTCGCGCCCAAACGCGCTCAAGCGAATTATAGCCGGCTTCACCGAAGAGTTCGGGCACGCCGGTTTCCTTCAGGACCAGCTTGTCGCCGTCAACCGGAAGCTTGCGCCATGCTTCGCGTTCCCAATCTTCGAGCGGCTTGACGCGATCGTAGAATCCCGCGATCGCCACCCGACCTTCGCGATCGTGGAGACTGGCTAATAGCTGTGCGAGCGCGGTAATCGGGTTCGCGACGGCCCCGCCATAAATGCCAGAGTGCAAATCCATCTTCGGCCCGGTCACTTTAACCTCGAGGGCGGTCACTCCCCGCAGTCCATAGCTCAATGTCGGCGTTCCACGCGCGATCATTCCGGTGTCGGACACCACAGCCACGTCGCACTTCAGCGCGTCGCGGTTTTGATTTAGAAAATTGCCGAGATTCGCGCTTCCGATTTCCTCTTCGCCCTCCACGACAAGATGCAAATTTACCGGCAACTCACGATCTTGCTCGATCACCTCCTGGATGCCGAGAATGTGCGAAAGGATCTGTCCTTTATTATCGGTTGCACCGCGCGCAAAAACATAGCCGTCCTTGAGAGCAGGTTCGAACGGCGGGGAATCCCAAAGCTCCAGAGGATCTGGGGGCTGCACATCGTAATGACCGTAGATCAAAACGGTGCGACGCCCGGGCCGATGTTTGTTGCGCGCCCAGACGACGGGGTGGCCGGGCGTGGGAACGAGTTGCGTCTCCAGACCAACACTCGTGAGTTTTTTCACGAGCCAATTCGCGCATTCCGCTAATCTTTCGGCGTACTGGTCGTCGGTCGAGATGCTTGGAAAGCGCAGGAACGAATAAAAATCTTGCAAATAACTTTCGTGCATGGCCCGAAGCTTAAACCAGAGTTATGGGAAACGTCCAACTCCGAAAGCCTTCGCGAGCAGGCGCTCAACGCGCGGCGCTTGCGTTTGTGGCCGCATCGCTCAATCTGCGCCATGCACGCGCCACCGGCTCCGAAAGAAGAAGCCGGCCTGATTCGCGCGATTGGTGTTCCGGGTCTTACCGCGAACATCGTCAACTCCACCGTGGGCGCGGGTATTTTCGCGTTGCCAGCGCTGGTCGCGGTGCAGCTCGGCGCGGCATCGCCCCTCGCGTATCTGATCTGTGCGGTTGCGATGTGTCTGTTCGTCACATCGTTTGCGATGGCGGGCAGCCGCGTTTCCCTAACCGGTGGACTCTACGCTTATGTCGAGGTTGCCTTTGGCCGCTACATTGGATTCCTGGCCGGCGTGCTTTATTTCCTCACCGCGATACTCGCGATTTCCGGAATTGTCGGTCTCATCGCCAGTTCAGTGGGAAACTTGATCCCGCCGCTCGCGACGCAACTCGGACGCTTCGTAGTGATTTTCTCCGCGTTGCTGTTTCTTGCTGCAATCAACATTCGCGGTGTGAAGATCGGCGCGCGTGCCGTCGAAGCGGTCACCTTGATCAAGCTGGCCCCGTTGATCATTTTCATCGTTGCCGGGATTTTTTTCCTCAGACCGGAGGCGCTGGCGTGGCCAGGCTGGCCCCAAACTGACGCGCTGGGCAGAAGTGTTCTCCTGTTGCTTTTCGCTTTCGTAGGCGTGGAGGTCGCGCTGATGCCGAGCGGTGAAGTCAAACAGCCTGCCCGAACAGTGCCGCGCGCGATCTTCGCCGCGCTTGGGGTAACCACTTTACTCTATATCATGATCCAGTTTGTCGCGTTGGGTGTTCTGGGCAACGAACTGGGGAAGTACGGAGACACCGGCCTGGCCGAGGCCGCTGCGCGATTTCTGGGAAACGCCGGAAGAACGCTGATGCTCGCCGGATTAGCGATTTCTGCATTTGGCTTTGCAACGAGCGATATTCTGAGTTCGCCACGGATCATTTTCGCCTTTGGACGCGATGGCTTCATTCCAAAGTGGTTTGCCCACGTGCATCCGAGGTTTCATACACCTGACGTCGCAATCATCACCTACGCCGCAATCGCCTTTGCTCTTTCTTTCAGCTCGACATTTCAAAGACTGGCCGTGCTTTCCAATATGGCCGTGCTGTTGCTCTATATTCTTTGCTGTCTCGCCGCGCTTGAATTGAATCGACGCGACATCCGCAGCGAAGGAGCGCCATTCAGGTTTCCTGGTGCAAGCTCCATTCCGGTTCTCGCGATTGCGGTGATCATCTGGATTCTGGCCCAAGCGACGCGAGATGAGTTCGAGATCACCGGCATATGTCTCGCAGTGGCTTCGTTGCTCTTCCTCATTCGACAATTCGTGAGCCAGCGGACCCGCCGTACATTCAATCAACAGCCAGGTGCGTCGAGCAGCCCCTTGCTTCATGTTAAAATTTGGCGGCAAAGCCGCATTTATTTAGCATCGCCCGGCGGCGGAACAGTCGGTTGTGCTTCGTCGAGTGGGTGGCGGGTCCGCTGGCTCACGAATTGT
>JBIOVE010000045.1:0-6667 GCA_044867565.1 Candidatus Udaeobacter sp.
TCGGTTCGTCATCGGTCGATCAATAGAGAATTCCTCGCAAAAGGAAAGCATGGCTTTGCCAAATGCGCTGCCTTATTAGGGCTGGACTAGCAAATCCGCCCGGTAGAAGATCGGAACATGAAAACGCTTGCGTTGCTGGGTTGCACATCTTTTATGGCAATGTGCGCTGTCGCCAATTTAAGCGCGGAAACCCAACCGGCGGATGTGGAGCGTTACGGACCGTATCCCGCTAATTACAAAGAAATCGTGATGAAATGGCTTGACACACAGCTGATCGATCCGGCGAGCGCGCGCATTGAATGGATCGAGGAACCAAAACCGGCAGATTTAGGAAAGAAGGGCGAACATCTCTACGGCTATCTGGTCCATTTCAAAGTCGACGCCCGAAATCGCTTCGGCGCTTACACTGGCAAACAGACTCATGGCGCGCTCATTCGTAATGGTGAAGTGATCAAAGGCGTTGGTTTTGGTTTCGGCAATTAATATGAAAGACTTGAAAATGAATTCTCGATCCAACTCATCGGGGCAGGTCCTGGGTATCTTGATCATCGTTCTCGCGTTGATTGGTGTCGGCGGTTGGTGGCTCGTCTCGAATAAGCAAGCCATGGTAAAGGCGGGGCGTGAATTTGGCAGAGAAGCGATACAGCGCCTCGCTGTGAACCATGATCTCGCGTTTTTTGCGTCGCGACTAAGTCCGGCGGCCCGTCAGGAATTCCCACCGTCGGTACAGCAGGAGTTTATTTCGAGGCTTCAGCAGTTCGGGACACCTGTTGGGCCAATCGACGTACAGGGGGACATCCAATTCCAGTCACATTTTTTCGAGCCGCGAGGCGATTTCCATGCGCGCCTGAATTACCCGGCAAAGGGTGCCGAGATCAATGTCGGTATCTCGCACCCGGTCGGCCGATGGCAGATTGATTCGATTTCGTTTGTGCCGGACCGCTGAGCGATAGCCACGCTTTGTTCTGGTCCATCTCGCAGTCGAGATGGCTAGCTCAACAGACGATCCAGCGAGTCCACGCAAATCTGCGACCAGCTTTCCAACGATTCGCGGCGGGCCATCAACTCGGCTTTGGTGAGAAACGCCAGGTTGGTAATCATTGCCTCACGTTTTTCCACCTTCGGCTCGGTCAATTTGAAAACGTGCACGATGCCCAGATGCACCCGGCCCACATCCGTCGTGTCGTCGTTCAGGAGGGCAACAATTCGATCCTCGAATTGAGTGCCGATCTTAATTTCCTCATTCACTTCGCGTTCAACTCCGGCGCGATATGCCGCTTCGTCCAAGGCGAAGAACGTCTCATCGTCCTCGTTCATGTGACCGCCGATTCCAATCGAACCTTTTGCAACGAGCCGCTGCTCGCCCGCTTTTTTCCCGCGCACATAATGGAGCACTGTGTTCTCGAATGCGACGATCGCGTAGGGGATGATCTGCTTGTATGCCGGGTTGCTCTCAGCCTGAGCGCGCGAAAGAAAGAAATTGTTTCCACGGGAGAGAATCTGGCTCACATATTTTTCCGACTCGAAGTTAAGTCCCTGGAAACTGCCAAGCTCATCGAACTGCCTGCGTTTGATGACCAGGATATTCTCGTTGGGCGGATTCATGGAACGAAATTAATCACGCGCTATAATTCAGGCATCTTGCCTGATCCGTCGAGCAGGCTTCCAGCCTGCTTTGTGTGCGTGCGAGATGCACGCTCGACGAAACAGGCCGGAGGCCTGTGTTACAATCAAGGCATACCGCAAAGAGCAGAAACGTGTTTTGATTGACTCAACGTGAAAAACTTGGGGCGCGATCAAAATGAGTAGTTCAAGCCGACCTGCGGGCCGAGAAGATTCAAGCTCGGATTTGGGTCGGTTTGCTCGGCATTAGAGAGATGCTGATAAAGAACTCCCGCGCTTACCATCCAATGGTCGTTGATTCGGTAGGACACGCCCGCCGCCGTTAAAATGTTAAAAGTGAAATCCTGGCCTTGCCCGCCTGGAATCTCCGGATGGCTGTCGATCCAACCTAAACCGAGTCCACCAGAGATGTAGGGAACAAACCGGCTACCTGGCTGAACGAAGTTATAACGCATGCCAAAGTTCAGTCCGAAATAGTGATTCTCAATCCCGCGGAAAATCGGTTCGGCGATGGCGCTAATGTAAAATTGATTGTACCCACGCAGCCAACTCTCCCTGTCTATAACTCCCCACCGCACACGCGCGGTCAAAAATTCCGCGCCGATCTGATAATCGCGTGGCGGATTAATGACACCGAACAGGTAGGCAGACTCGAGCGCGAGTTCGAACCGGTGCGGGTTGAATTCGGTTGCGATGGGCTCGGTGCGGTATTGTGCGACTCCTGCAAACGCATGCGACCAGGCGAAAAGAAGCGTGCAGGTAACTGTGGCGGCGCGAAACGTTTTCATCCGGCGCGCTACCATAGGAGGAGTTGATTGGATTGCAATTAGCACTTGGTTGTTGGCTCTGTAACGGCGCTCGATGAGCATCGGACTAATAAATGCGGCGGTCATAGACCGCCACTACAGCTAATAAAATCGCAAAGATCGACGGGCAGCGCGCTCGTCCATTCGCGTTTACCTTCGGTCGCCACTTTCGCCGAATGAAGGGCGTGTCGCGGCAAAAGTAATCGTTGCTCAAGTTCAGGTGTCCATCCGGTTCGGATGAACCGGAGATAAAGCTGTTCATCAGGTCCGTAAATTTTATCGCCCGCAATGGGATGGCCAATCGAGGCGAGATGAACGCGAATCTGATGAGTGCGCCCAGTGCGCGGAAACGCGCGAATTAGACTGAATCTATCGACTTCGCGCGCATTCCCCACCGGCGCGCCCGGCGGTCGCGCCCTACCAGCCGATCTAATAAACCGTCGCTCCACACGAAGTTCAGTTTGCGCGGGCGCTCCAGCCGGATGGATCATTTGCTTCAGCCAGATTTCGGACTTTTCGTGTTTGCCTCGCCGATCTAATGGAGCGTCCACGATTTTGGCATCCCATTCCGGCCAGCCGCACACAATCGCCAGATATTCTTTTCGCAATCCGTGCCGCTGCATCAGCAATCCAAACCGGCGCGCCGCCGCCGATGTTTTCGCGACCAGAATCAGCCCGCTTGTCTCGCGATCGAGCCGGTTCACGATCGACACCTGGCCACCGTTGGCAATTTCGAATGCGAGCAGCTCACGCAATTGTTTCCAGAGTGTCGGTGCGCCGCTTGGTTTCGTGGGATGCACGAGAAGAAACGGCGGTTTGTCGACAACAACGTATTCGTCAGTTTCGTCGATAATTCTGAAATCGGGTAATGTGGCCGGACGCACGGTTGTTGGAGCTATGGAGTAATGGAGTAGTGGGATCGCGGAAAATCAAAACTTCAACACTCCAACATTCCAATGCTCCATCACTCCCCGGCGCTTGGGAAAGCGCCGCTCCTTGCTTGACCTTGCTCTCAAAACCGCTTTACCTAAACGCTTAGCTTTTAAACCAAAGGAGCGCGTCTTGGACCTCAAAGACCTCAAAGAAATCAAAGCCATCATCGACTTGATGAAAAAGAACGATCTCTCGGTCTTCGAGATCGAAAAGGATGGTTTTCGTCTCAAGCTGCAAAAAGGCCCGACCAATCAAACAACCGTGACTGCGGCACCGGCGGTTGTTAGTCCGACCAAAGCGGCAGCAACTGGCTCCGAAATTACGGCGGCCATGCCCAAATCGGCCGAAAGCGTTCTATTGAAGGAGATCGTTTCCCCCATGGTGGGGACATTCTACCGCGCCGGCTCACCAGATGGCGCGCCGTTCGTCGATGTTGGAAAGACCGTCAATGAAGACACCGTGGTCTGCATTATCGAGGCGATGAAAGTGATGAACGAAATCAAGGCAGAAACCAGCGGTGTTATCGCCGAAGTGGTAGCCGAAAACGGCAAACCGGTGCAGTTCGGTCAGGTCCTTTTCCGTGTGCGTTGACGCGCGAAAAACGCTGGGGTAACGCGATGCGGCGCGCTTCGCGGTCGCGCCTAACCAACTCATGTTTGAGAAAGTCCTGATTGCTAATCGCGGTGAAATCGCGTTGCGGGTCATTCGTGCCTGCAAAGAGCTCGGCATTCGCACGCTGGCAGTTTATTCCGAAGCGGACATCGATTCGCTGCACGTCCAACTCGCGGATGAATCGATCTGCATCGGCGCGGCGCCAAGCTTGGAAAGTTATTTAAAAATCGATCGCATCATGAGCGCGGCCGAGATTGGCGACGTCGATGCGATTCATCCCGGCTATGGGTTTCTCGCGGAGAACCCGCATTTTGCGGAGGTCTGTGAAAGCTGCAATATCAAATTTATCGGGCCCTCTTCGCGCGCGATGCAGGCCATGGGCGATAAAAACGCTGCTCGCGCTGTTGCAAGAAAGGCCGGCGTGCCAGTGACGCCGGGAAGCGACGGAATCGTCGAGGCAGAGGACGATGCGATCAAAATCGCAAAGAAAATCGGTTACCCAGTGATGATTAAAGCGGCCGCCGGCGGCGGCGGTCGCGGGATGCGCACCGCGCATAATGAACCCAGCCTTCAATCGGCCCTTCACAGCGCGCGTCACGAGGCGGAGAAGGCATTCGGAAATGAGCAGGTTTACATCGAGAAGCTCATCGTCAATCCACACCACGTCGAATTTCAGATCGTGGCCGATAGTCATGGCCATATCGTTCATCTCGGCGAACGCGATTGTTCCATTCAACGGCGCAACCAGAAAGTGATCGAAGAATGTCCATCGCCGCTCGTGACACCCGGGCTTCGCAGGAAAATGGGAAATGCCGCCGTGAAGCTGGCCAAATCCGTCGGTTACGAGAATGCGGGCACGATCGAGTTTCTCGTCGATCAAGACCGGCATTTCTATTTTATAGAGATGAACACGCGCATCCAGGTGGAACATACGATTACGGAAGAGGTTTACGGGTGCGACCTGGTGAAGGAACAAATCCGCATCGCCGCTGGGGAACCGCTTTCGCCACACGTCGCGCATGCCACCCCGCGGCTGCACGCCATCCAATGCCGCATCAATGCCGAAGATCCGGAGAAAGATTTTCAACCGTCGCCGGGGCGGATAGCTTTTTACTATGCACCGGGCGGCCGCGGCGTTCGCATCGACTCGCACGTTTATACCGGCTACACCGTGCCGTCGGATTACGATTCATTGATCGCGAAAATAATCACCGTTGGTGCGACGCGGATCAATGCAATCGAGCGGATGCGCCGCGCGCTCGACGAGTATTACATCACCGGGATCAAAACAACAGTGCCATTTCACGCTGCGATGATGCGAAATGGCGACTTTCGCGACGGCAACTACGACACCGGCTTCATCGAACGTGTGATGTCCTCAGGCAAACTCGATCTAACATCGCCGCCGATTCGTTTGCATGAGTAAAGTGCGATGTGACGACTCGCGCACTGTAGCCCCGAACGCATTCGGGGCTGTCCTCAGCGCACTGGGTCCGACCCCGCTCAATCCGCTGACGATAGCGGACACTGCAACATTTCATCATCTGAGGCGTACTTGATGAGGACGCTACGTGAATGCCGGCTCTACGGCATCATTGATCTCAATTACATCGATTCTGCCGATATTTCTCGCGTCGCTGGAGCGATGATCAAGGGCGGCGTTGATTTAATCCAGCTTCGAGGAAAGAAACAGTCCATCGACGAGCTTGTCGATCTTTCGGCCCAGCTGCACGAATTGACAGCCCGATCTTCGACGCCGCTGATCGTGAACGATCACGCCGAGATCGCGCGGAAAGTTCCAGTTGAAGGTGTGCACGTCGGGCAGGATGACGACTCGATTGAAGTCGCGCGGCGCAAAGCGGGTCGTGATCTATTGGTCGGAAAATCAACGCACAGCCTCGAGCAGGCACTGGCGGCGCAGGACGAAAGCGCCGACTACATTGGTTTCGGTCCGATTTTCGCGACACCGACGAAACCTGACTACGCGCCCATCGGCGTTTCGGACATAAAACGAGTTCATGAAGAAGTGAGTCTGCCGATTTTCTGCATCGGCGGAATCAAAATTGATAATCTCCGTCAAGTGATTGCCGCCGGCGCGCGCCGCGTTGCAATTGTGTCTGATCTGCTCAAAGCGCCGGATATAGTCGAATACGCCCGCACTTGCAAAAAGCTTCTGACTTTGGAATCCGCAATCCGCAATCCGCAATCTGAAATCTGATCATGTCCGTTCTCGTGGTTGGTTCCATCGCACTCGACACCGTCAAAACTCCAGTCGAGGAGCATTCCGATTTGCTAGGCGGCTCAGCGTGTTATGCGGCGCTCGGCGCGAGTTTTTTCTCGCCGATCCGCCTCGTTGGTATCGTGGGCGACGACTTCCCCGAGTCAGAATTTGAGTTCTGGAAATCGCGCAAGATCGACAGCGAAGGCGTACAACGGGTGAACGGCAAAACCTTTCGCTGGTCGGGTGAATATTCATGGGACCTGAACACGCGGGAGACGCGCTCGATTGCTTTGAATGTCTTCGAACATTTCAAGCCAGCACTGCCCGAAACGTATCGTCAGACCAATTTCGTTTTGTTGGCCAACATCGCGCCCTCTTTGCAATCGCACGTGCTCGATCAGATGGAACGTCCGCGCTTCGTCGTTGCCGACACGATGGATCTCTGGATCGAGACAACAAGATCGGATTTGGA
>JBIOVE010000046.1:0-8557 GCA_044867565.1 Candidatus Udaeobacter sp.
GAGCCGACCATGCAGGCCGAGCCGCTCGAGGCGCAAACGCCTTCCAGATCGAGCGCCATTAGCATCGTCTCCGAGTCGAAACCGGAGAAACTGACATTGAGCGTATTCGCCAGTCGATTCTCAATGTCGCTGTTTTGGTGCGCCTCGGGAAAAATTTGCGCAATGCGCGCCCACAATTCGTCGCGCAATTTCTTCTCTCTTTCTTGCTCGCTTGCCAAGCCGTAGCTCTGCGAAGGCTGGTGCTCTTGCTCTTTTAGTGTCCAATCCGCGGCCGCCGCCATTCCCGCAATTGCGGCAACGTTTTCTGTCCCAGGCCGTCGCTCGTTTTCGTGCGCTCCGCCGAACATGATCGGTTGGATCGACAAACCACTCCGTAGAAAGAGCAAACCTGCACCTTTTGGTCCGTAAAATTTATGCGCCGCAAAACTCGCGGCATCCGCCAGCGAAAGATCCGTGTCGATCTTGCCAAATGATTGCACCATGTCGCTGTGCAGCAGGACGCCACCGTCTCGGCATATCTTGGAAATTTCGCGCATGGGCTGAATCACACCCGTCTCGTTGTTGGCGGTCATTATCGAAACGAGTCTTGTCTCAGGCCGAATTGCCGCGGCGAGTTGATCAAGATCGACAATCCCGTGTTCCGAAAGATTCAGCCATGTCATCTCGAAGTCTTCGCGCTTCTCCAAATGCTCGAGCGCATTCAGGACCGCGTGGTGTTCCGCTTTATTCGAGATCACATGGCCGCCGCGCAAAAGCGGACATCTCGCCAGTCCGAGAACTGCCAGATTACATGACTCCGTGCCGCCGCTCGTGAAAATTAATTCGTGCGGTTTGACGTGCAGAAGCGCAGCGAGATTGTCGCGCGCATCATCGATGGCTGCGCGAGCTTCGCGCCCGGCCGCATGCACACTGGATGGGTTCCCAAAATGCCGATCGAGATACGGCAGCATCGCCTCGCGCGCTTCATCGCAGAGCGGGGTCGTCGCATTGTAATCAAGATAAATCATCTGGTTCTCTTGCTGTTACTCGCAGCGACGCTTCGCACAGTGAAGGGGCTACAGGATTGGCTATTTCTCACCCGGTGAATCCTTCGGTCCCACCATCGGTTTTGCGCGGCCGCTTCGGCACGATACGCAACTGTTTCTCTTCGTAATAGACGAGCGAATCTGGAGGGACACTTTGTACCAGAAAAACATTGCCGCCGATGGTGCTGCGCGCGCCAATTACGGTTTCGCCGCCGAGCACAGTGGAGTTCGGATAAATGGTGACGTCATCCTCGACTTTCGGATGACGCTTGCCGCCTTTCTTGATTTTGCCGTGCTCGTCCTTCTGAAAGCTGCGCGCGCCGAGCGTGACGCCGTGAAACAACTTTACTCGCGAACCAATCTCGCAGGTCTCCCCGATCACAACGCCCGTGCCATGGTCGATAAAGAAATGCGAGCCGATCTTTGCACCGGGATGGATGTCGATCCCGGTGCGGCTGTGCGCCCACTCAGTCATGATGCGAGGGATCAGCGGCAGCTCTTTTATATAAAGCTCATGCGCCATGCGCTGGATCGCGATCGCTTCCAGCGCCGGATAAGCCAGGATGATTTCCTCGTAGCTCTGTGCGGCCGGATCGCCTTCGTATGCGGCATCAATGTCAGTCCAAAGTATCTTCCGCACTTCTGGCAGTTTGGACATGAAGTACTGCAAAATTTCATCCGCCCTTTTGTCGGTCGCTTCATCTGGCGGGATTCTCCCCAAGCTTCGGCAGATTTCGTTTTTCAGTCGCGCCTGCAAATTTCTGATTCGAGTCCGGGTCGTCTCGGCTAGATCTTCGGAACTGACCACCGCCTCACTGCGAAACCCGGGGAACATCAAGCTCATCAGCTCGGCGCAAGCCGACTCGATCGCGAGACGCGAGGGCAGGGTGGCTGCGGCGTCGAGATAATTTATGCCGCCGGTTTCGCTGTAAGTCTGAAGCAGCTCGTCAACTGCGTCACGCGTCGTCGAATTCATTACAGAAACTATGCGACGGGTTGCGAGGGAACAAAAGAGAAACTGCGCAGATACCGACCTCTGCCGAAAACAATGTAGATCTCAGCCACCAACGGCCACAGAATTTACGGCAGGTTCAGCTTTTGCGGATTCAGAGGCGGGGTCACGTCTGGCCAATGTGGAGGTAGAACACTCCGTGGGGATCATACCGCCGCCGAATCGTCTGTAGTCTTTCCCAGATGCCTAACGTAGATATTTCTTTACATCTTTCCGATAAACGTGATTTTCTCGCCCGCTTTGAATAGATGGACCTAAACACAGTCACCGAGGTTCGGCGTCCCGCCAGTGCGGATGCAGTCACAAGATGGAAAAATGGTTTTGCCTGGCTCGCCGGCGGGACATGGCTCTTTTCGGAACCGCAGATAAACACCCATACACTCATTGATCTTGAGACGCTCAAGTGGCCCTCTCTTCAAGCGTCGAACGAAGGATTAGAGATTGCTGCTACGTGCAGAGTTGTCGAGCTCGATCGGTTCGTGGAAAAAGCGCCATCCGATTGGATTGCGGCCCCGCTTTTCCGCGAATGTTGTCGCTCTTTCCTTGCATCTTTCAAAATCTGGAATGAAGCGACTGTTGGCGGTAACGTCTGCATGTCGCTTCCGGCAGGCCCGATGATTTCTCTCACCACAGCGCTGGAAGGCGTTTGCACCCTTTGGCCGCGTAATGGAAAGCCGCGTGACGTTCCCATGATTGAATTTGTCACCGGCAATCATGCCAATGTTCTCGCGCCCGGAGAACTCCTACGCAGCATTTGTCTTCCGGCAGCGGCGCTGAAGAAGACATTTGCGTTTCGACGTTTCACTTTGACGCATCTCGGTCGCTCCGAAGTGCTGCTGATCGGGACGCGCTCTCCGGAACAACAAACATTCCTCCTCACAATCACGGCCGCCACACTCCGGCCCGTGCAGTTGAGCTTCAAAACTGTTCCCTCCGCGAGGGAGGTAAAAGAAGCTATCGACAAAGCTGTGCCGTTCGAGCTTTACCTCGACGATACGCATGGTTCGCCTGCGCACCGCCAGCATCTTACCTACTACTTCGCGGAACAAATCCGTCAGGAGCTTTTCCCTTAGGAAATCGTCATGACCTATAAGATCAACGGGCAAACTTTCGACGCTGAGCCGCGGCCCGGCCAGTGCCTGCGCACGTTCGTGCGTGACCTCGGATGGTTCGGCGTGAAAAAGGGCTGCGATGCAGGCGACTGCGGCGCATGCACGGTCTGGCTTGACGGTAAACCCGTCCACAGCTGCCTCGTGCCGGCGTTTCGTGCGGAAGGACGTGAGATTAAAACCATCGAAGGCCTCGCGAACGACGGTACGCTTCACCCGATGCAGCAGGCGTTCCTGAATGCGCAGGCGTTCCAGTGCGGGTTCTGCGCCGCGGGCATGATCATGACATCCGCGAGCCTTTCCGAGGAGGAGAAGAAAGACCTCCCATTCAGACTGAAAGGCAATCTCTGTCGCTGCACCGGCTACCACGCCATTGAGGATGCATTAGCGGGCGTCGGCCACGTCGAACCAGATCGCGTCGGTCACGTCTGCGGTACAAGCCTGCAAAATCCGCTCGCCCATTCCATTGTGACCGGCACGGCCCATTACACCGCTGACCTGAAACTGGATGGAATGCTCCATCTCAAGGTCCTGCGCTCGCCACATGCACACGCGAACATCGTCGCGATTCGCACGGAAAAGGCCCGCGCGCTGCCGGGTGTTCATGCGGTCTTCACGTGGGAGGACGTTCCACAGCGCCCTTACACATCGGCCCTGCACGACGACTACCGCGTCGATCCCGACGACACATTCGTTCTGGACAAGGTCGCGCGTTTCGTCGGCCAGCGAGTGGCCGCCGTTGTTGCCGACACAGAAGGCATCGCCGAAGCCGCTTGCCGGCTTATCGAGGTGGATTACGAAATTCTCCCCGCGGTTTTCGATCCCGAGAAGGCGATGCTGCCGGGCGCGCCGACCTTGCACCACAAGCATGCAGACTCTCGAATCCAGCGGCCGGGCCAGAATATTTTCATCCAGATCGAGAGCGAATATGGCGACGTCGAAAAAGGTTTCGCGGAAGCGGACGTCACCATCGATCGCACCTACTTCACCAACAAGATTCAGCACGCGCATCTCGAGACGCACATCGCCGTCGCGTACCAAAGCGAGGACGGGCGCATGCACGTGCGCACGAGCTCGCAGGCGCCGTTCCAAACCAAGGCCAAGCTCTCGTACCTCTTCGGCATGTATCCCGAGAAAGTTCACGTTTACACGGAGCGCGTCGGAGGTGGATTCGGAGGGAAACAGGAAATGTTGTGCGAGGAATTATGTGTGCTCGGCGCGTTGAAAACGGGTCGCCCGGTGAAATGGGAGTTTACACGCGAGGAGGAATTCATCGCAGGAGTGTCGCGGCATCCGATGAAGACGAGCTTGAAAGTCGGCGCGAAACACGACGGCACACTCACCGCGATAGAAATTCGCGTGGTTTCGAACACCGGTGCCTACGGCAATCACGGCGGCGAAACGCTGGCCGCGTCGCTCAGCCAATCGCTGCAGATTTATCGCTGCCCGAACATGAAAGGCAAAGGCTACGCGGTTTACACGAACATCGTGCCTTCCGGAGCTTTTCGCGGTTACGGCTCGTCGCAGACCGTTTTTGCGGTGGAATCCGCGATGGGCGACCTGGCGCGCAATCTCGGCATGGACCTTATGGAATTGCAGCGGAAAAATGTCGTTGTCCCGGGCGATGCCGTGCACAGCATTTGGGAAGGACCATCCGACGCAGAGATCGGTAGCTACGGCCTCGACCAATGCATGGATTTCGTCGAGCAAGCGCTGGCGAGCGGCCGCGGGAGCACGAAGCCCGAAGGCGACGAGTGGCTCGAGGGGAAAGGCCATGCCATCCACATGCACGATTGCATCCCGCCAACCGAACAGCGTTCGGAGGCGCATCTCAATCTGCGCGCCGATGGCACGTATCACCTTGCCAACGGAGCGACGGAAATGGGCAACGGAACAATCACAACCATGCGCCAGATCGCAGCAGCGATCCTGAACACGACTGCGTCCCGCATCGATATTATCAACGCCGATACCGATCGCGCACCTTACGACACGGGTACCTTCTCCAGCGTTGGCACGAGCGTCTCCTGTAAATCCGTAAGCCTCGCCGCGGAAGATCTGCGCGACAATCTGCTCAAAATCGCCAGCGACTTCACATCCACTCCGCTCGAGCAATGCCGCCTGGCGGATGACGCAGTGGAATGCGGCTCACGAAGAATCGGGTTGTCCGAGCTGTTCGAATCTGTGCCCGACGCGCGACATAGGATGAGCGTGATGCGCAAGGCCTACGGCTCGCCACGCACAACGTGCTTCAATGTACACGGCGTCCGCATCGCCGTGAATCGGATCACCGGAGAAATTCGCATTCTGCAAAGCGTCCACGCTGCAGACGCCGGGACGATTCTCAACCCCATGCAATGTCGCGGACAGATCGAAGGCGCGGTGGCGCAGGGCATCGGCACAGCGCTGTTCGAGCGCATGGTTTTCGATGAGCACGGGAAAATGGTCAATCCGACTTTCCGCAACTATCGCATCTCCGCTTTCGCAGACATTCCGAGAACTGAGATTTTCTTCGCGGGCACGTACGATCGCTACGGCCCGCTCGGGGCGAAATCCGCCGGCGAAACCCCGATCATCCCGGTTGCACCGGCTCTCGGCAATGCACTTGCCGACGCTACCGGCATCCGCTTCGACAGTCTGCCATTCAGTGCTGACCGCATTTTCGCGCAGCTCAATCAGTTGCAATGAGCGATTCCGCCGTTCTTATCGCTAAGCCCCGCGTTCGTCCCGGAAAAGATACCGAGTTCGTAGCGTGGAAGGCGCGCCACGACACGGTCATCGGGAAATTTCCAGGCTATGTCAGCAGCGATATGATACGCGGCCCAAACGGGTCAAACGCGTGGACCCTAGTGACCAACTTTCGATCCGCGGACGATCTCGCCGCCTGGCAACAATCGCGCGAACACGCGGAGATCATTGGTGAAGGGATTCCTCTCTTCGAAGGCGGCGACTTTGGTGAAGCCGCGCAGCTCGGCGAAGGGAGTGTGCAACAGCCTGGCGATGTCACGGAAGTCATCTTTTCGAGGATCAAGCCGGGCATGGAGGACGCTTACCGCGAGTGGACGACTCGCATTGAGGCGGCGCAGGCCCGCTACCCTGGTTACTGTGGCATGTTTCTCCAGCCTCCGGACGAAAAGGGAGGCATGTGGACCACCATCATTCGCTTCAAGAGCGCGCCGCAGCTCGAGGCGTGGATGAACGCTCCGGAACGCAAGAGTCTGCTACAGGAATCCAAGGCTTTTATTGAGCACGAGCAGCTCACGCGCTTGGCGACCGCTTTTCCCGGATGGGTGCCGGTCGATCCGGTCACCGGCAAAGGCCCGCCAAATTGGAAAACCGCCATGCTCGTTCTGCTTGGGCTTTTTCCAGTCGTCATGATCGAGCTCCGATTTCTTAATCCGCGACTTAGCGCTCTCGGACTCCACGCGTCCCTGGCGACATTTATCGGTAATGCCCTGAGCGTCGCAGCCACGAGCTTTATTACCATGCCGCTCTTCGTCCGCTGGTTCGGCTGGTGGCTTTTTCCGGCGGACGCTTCGACGAGACCCGTCACGTCGAAAGGCGTGATCATTCTCATGGTTCTTTTCGCGCTTGAAGTCGCCGCGCTTTGGCAACTTCTGCCTTGGTGAATCGAAACATGATGAATTTGAAAGTCGTCCTGCTCGTTGGCGTCGCGTCGCTGTTGTCATCCATTTGCTTCGCTCAGCCCGAAGAAGAAGCGTCGCCGAAGACCGGCAAAAAAAACGAGCCGCACACGTATCAGGAGAAATTCATGAAACGGGCGATCGAGATATCGCGGAGTGCCCTGACGAAGCCGGGCACGGAACCTTTCGGCGCGGTCATTGTCCTGAACGGGAAAATTGTCGGTGAAGGACTGAGCCAGGCTCTCGCCACGCTGGATGTGACTTCCCACGGGGAGATCGAAGCGATCCGGGACGCCAACCGACGATTGAAACGCCTCGATCTATCGGATTGTGAAATTTACACCAGCTGCGAACCGTGCCCGCTTTGTGTCGCGGCAATCGGGATCGCGCGGCTGAAAAAAATGTATTACGCGGCGACGCTCGATCAATGCGGCAAAGCTTTTGCGGTGCTACCGCCGAACGGACGCTTCGAAGTCAAGGTCGACGAGTTGATCGCCACCGAACGAGCCACGGTAGATCGGCGTAAAATGCCCGCCGAGCAGAAATTGAGTGCGGAGTCGTTGGAAGTATTGAAAGCTTGGGCGCTCGGGCGCAAAGCTGCATTGTCGAAATGAGAATCAATCGGCCATCCATCTTCACCGCCGTGCCCTGTCGGGTGCGGATCCATCCACCCTCCAGCCCAAAACCCATGAAAAGCC
This sequence comes from Candidatus Udaeobacter sp., assembly GCA_044867565.1. Classification (GTDB taxonomy): domain Bacteria; phylum Verrucomicrobiota; class Verrucomicrobiia; order Chthoniobacterales; family UBA10450; genus Udaeobacter. Next base: position 7,489 of record JBIOVE010000046.1, read on the forward strand.
CAATGATCCCAAAACCTATGAAAGCCCAATCCGTCATCTTCGTCGCAGCCACGCTTTTGCTGGTCTGCATCACGCCGTCGCGCGCCGCCGATCCAGCCGTGCCCGACTTCATGAAGGAGGTCGTGATCAAGGCTGCTCCGCCGGTGACCAAGGAACAGCGCGCCGGACTGGCTGTCTATCAATTGAACAATTCCATGTTCAATATCTACGATAACTCGCTGGATATTTATCAGAAAAACATCCGCGCGCGCGTGCCGCTCATTATGGCATTGTTCAGCGGGAAGGGCGGGCGTTTCATCCTTTACCGGCCCGGCCAGGAGCCACTCGAGGCCCCGTCCGTGCCGCCGATCTACCAGGCGGCGAAATCCGTGGGGCATTGCGCCATGGCCACGTATGCCTGTGTCGCCCCCTACATTGCAAATTCCAAGGAGGATCAGGCCTGGATGCCTTTGATGAAGAGCTATCGCCAAGAGGTCCAGACGGCGAAGGAAGCCATCGTTGATCTCGGGATCAAACCCGAAGAGCAGGCCCTCTTGCAGGATACATTGCGTCATGTACTCGCTTTCATGGATACGTGTTTAAAGAACGGCGGCTACACCTACGATGAAGTGGAGGCGTACGCCCGCGGCGTGGAACCCAATCTGGAAAAACTCATTGCCGTGGCGTCCTCCAACCAGGTCGGCCATTGGTTTCAAGTTCTTACCGACTGGAAAAAACTGCTGGGCGATGATTGGAATCACACGTACGCACTGGCCAACTCCATCTACGTTGCCCGCCAAAATAACATCCTCTTCAGCATTCTGGTTCAATTCTTCGGCGAGAAGGCGATCAACAACCGTTTGCTTCTGCTGGAAACGACCGATTTTCAAACCACACCGGAACTTATGATGCAGGCCTTCGCTCGCATCGTGTCCGACCGCGCCCTTGGCAAGGTATTTTTCAACAACGATCGGCTGATGGATTACGAATTGCTTGGTTTCGGCGGTCGCGCAGCCATCGAGAAGGAAATGGCCAATCTCGGCAAGAAAGCGATTCTACCGCCACTCGTCCCATTCAACAGCACCGAGTG
>JBIOVE010000047.1:0-2356 GCA_044867565.1 Candidatus Udaeobacter sp.
GAACGTGCTCTTGTAACAGCGCATGATGCCCAAATGCAAATTCCAATTTCAGTTTCATGGCATCATCGAGCATCATTCTTGGAGCTCGAATTCAGATTGCGTTTCTCGATATTTCAACCGATAGACGCTCAATGGGCCAGCAACATCGGGTGCGCGCCAAACGCAGGCGACGAAGAGCCTACCTGCAGCGCCAGAAAACATCGCTCCGTGCAATGCGCCGCGAACCGGCCAAGCCGCGGGCAAAGAAGCAAGCCGTTACGGCGGAGTAGTCGGTCAAGCCCGGAGGGCGCGAGATTCGGTCTGATGCTTGGCACAAAGACTTTCACCAATGCCGCAGCGCGCGCGTTATTTAATCGTCGATGGGCACAGTATTATTTTTGCCTGGCCTGAGTTGCGCAAGCTTCACAAACGAAGGACCTCGCTTGCGCGTGAGGCATTAATCAAGCGGCTACGCGATTATCAGGATTGGACCGGCGTGCCCGTCGCGATCGTTTTTGACGGGCAAGGCGCAACAGTCAGTGCGACGTCGGAGCCGGGCGAAGTGCAAATCTTTTATTCCCGCAAGGGACAGACGGCGGATGCCATCATTGAGCGGCTGGCGAGCAAATACGCTGGGATGTTCGATTTGATGGTAGCCACCGCCGACTTCAAGGAAGGAGAGACGGTGCAGGCATGCGGCGCAGAATGGATTTCTCCTGAGGCGCTGCGTGGGCTCGTCACGCAATCCGTTAAATCGATGAATCGTTAAAAGGGGCAGTGCTCCGATTCGCTGTTCCCCTACAGTCCGAGTTTCTTCTCGATCTCTTTTACCCGAGCGAAAAGTTTCCCGAGGCGGTGGATCCAGGCAATCTGTTGTTTTACTTCGTTGATGGGGCCCGCGGGATAGCCGAACCAAACGCCTCCGGGAACGCTCTTGGAGACGCCGCTTTGCGCCGCAATCACGCTGCCGTCGGCGATTTCGACATGACCAACAATGCCGACTTGCCCCGCCATCGTAACGCGCTCGCCCACACGCGTACTGCCTGAGATACCGGTCTGGGCCACAATGACGGAATTTCTTCCAATGACAACGTTGTGGGCGATTTGCACGAGGTTGTCGATCTTCACCCCTTGCTGAATCCAGGTCCGCCCAAACCGGGCACGATCGATGGTCGTGTTCGCACCGATCTCGACATCATCGTCGATCTGAACAATGCCGAGTTGCTGAATCTTCTCCTGCCGGCCATCGACCATCTCAAATCCAAATCCGTCCGCACCAATTACCGCGCCACTGTGGATGATCGTGCGCGAGCCAATGCGACTTCGCTCGCGAACTGTTACTCGCGGATAAATCAAGCATGCCGGTCCAATTACCGCGTCATGTCCGATGTACGTTCCTGCGCCGATGATTGTATCGTCGCCGATCCTGGCGCCGGCTTCGATGACCGCGTGCGGCTGGATCGACACGCGCTCTCCGAGCTGGACGCTTGGATCGACAATCGCGCTTGGATGAATACCCGGCGCAAACGTGACCGGCTTCGGCGCCAGTTTAAGCACGACTTGCTCGAAAGCCTTTGCCGGATTTGCGACGCGAATTTGAGCGGCAGAGATCGATTCGGCAAAATCAGGCGGAACGAACAGGGCAGAGGCGCGCGTTTTACGCAGGATTCCCACGTATTTTCGATTCGCAAAAAAGCTGATCTCTCCCGCGGTTGCTTCCGCGAGCGATGCGGCGCCCGTGATTTTCAGCGTCGGATCGCCGACCAACTCGCCCCCGGACGTCATCGCTAGTTCTTGAAGAGTGAAGGGCACGGAAAAAGTTAAAATCGTTAAATCGCTGGAAAAATCAGCGCGAGTCCGCATTTTCAGGCCAACGCGGCTGGCGTTTTTCGATAAACGCCTGCACGCCTTCGAGTGCTGCCTCATTCATCATGTTGCAGGCCATCGTCTGCCCGGCGGTTTCGTAAGCGGCCGCGATGCCCAATTCAGCCTGGCGATAGAAGAGTTCCTTTCCCATCGCAACAGCAACGCGCGGTTTGGCGATAATACTGGAGACGAGCTTCTCGACTTCCGCGTCGAGCTGTTCGGGTTCCGCGACCCGGTTGATCAACCCGCGCACTCTCGCCTCGTCAGCAGTGATAAATTCACCGGTAACGAGCATCTCAAACGCTGCCTTGCGCAAAACGTTACGCGAGAGCGCCACACCCGGCGCGGAGCAAAAAAGGCCCAGGTTTACGCCGCTAACGGCAAATTTTGTCGTGTTCGATGCGACAGCGAGATCGCACATCGCCACCAACTGACAGCCCGCAGCGGTGGCGATACCCTGGACGCGCGCAATCACAGGAACCGGCAGGCGCTGTACAGTAAGCATCATCTC
>JBIOVE010000048.1:0-9760 GCA_044867565.1 Candidatus Udaeobacter sp.
ATCAGACACCGCTGCGACTATTCGTCGGCGCGATGGGCGGTCGCGCCCTGCCAGCGGAATGGATCGTCGCGCATTTGAACGAATTGGTGGAAAGCGATTTTGAATTGCTCAAAGGTTTGACGAACAAATTTCATGTGGTGCACTCGCCCCGTAGTCACGGTTATTTCGCGCACAGTCGTTTTCCTTTCGCAAAATTGCGCGCACTTGGATTCAACATTTGCCTGGGCACCGATAGTCTCGCGAGTAACGAGAGCCTGAGTTTATTCGCCGAGATGCGCGCGTTTCAACGCAGCGAGCCGGGGCTTTCGCCGGACAAAATCCTTGAGATGGTGACGTTGAATTCAGCTCTGGCGTTGCATCAAGAGAACGCGCTCGGCCGGATTCGGCCCGGATTTGAAGCCGATCTCATAAGCATTCCGTGTTGTGGAGGCGCGGATCTCTTCGAAGAAATCGTGGCTTTTCATGCGCCAATAGATTGGACGATGGTGAATGGAAGGATATAGCTCATGCTTCCAGCTTGCTACCAGTTTAGAAAATGGAAGCAGCACAATCGCACTACTGCTAATCTGTCGCGATGACTGCTGCCGAGCGAAACGCCCCGAGCACGCGGGAAATGGAGCGCATCAACTGGATCGAATTTCGACAGTGGGTCCCGGCAAAAATCCAGACCGTCCTGCTGCCATTGGGAACGCTTGAACCGCACGGCGTTGCGCCTAATGGAACGGACATCCTCGCGCCGGTCGCGATGGCGCGCGAGATCGCGCAGCGCGTGAACGCGATGATAGCGCCCGCGGTTCCCTATGGATTCACCGGAATTATGGACGCATACCCGGGCAGTTTTACGATTCCGGAGGCAGCCTTTCGTGATTATGTGCGCGCCGTTCTCGCCGGTCTGGCAAAGAACAAATTCAAAAATATTATCCTGCTCAACGGCCATGGCGGCGGACAGACTGCCATTCTGAGCGCGCTCGCGCAGGAAGTTGGACGCGAAACGGGCACGAGAATTCTGGTTGTGAACTGGTGGTCTTATTGCAGCGATGTGACGCTGGACGTGTTTGGCGAAGACGGCGGTCACGGAGCAGAAAATGAGACCGCATACATCATGGCGATCGATCCCGCTCTCGTTCAGAAACAGCATTACAAAGCTGAGATGGCGACTGCCCTTCCGCCGCCCAATACGTGGAGCGCGTATCCTTTTCCATCGACCATTATGCTTTACAAAGAAGGCCAGGGTTATCCGAAATTTGATCAGACAAAAGCGAACACCTATTTCAAAAAAGTGAACGACAAAGTCGCCCGCCTGATTCAGGAAACGATCAAGAAATGGCACACAGCGGGAGTGTGAGCGGGCTCTGGATATTTGGTGCCTGATCGCTGTGGGAGGCAACCGTGGCGGCTGCAATTCCAAGCTCCGCAAAGGGCACACCCATTCGGCTGTCGCTCAGGGCAGGCTCTGCCACTAGAACTTGGCGGGCGTGAATCGCTTGCCTGCCGCGACTCAAGCGGTAAACTCGGCGTATGGCCGGACAAGGAATGCACCAGTCGCAGAATCTTTCGCTGCAACAGGTTCTCGCGCCTCAGCTCCAGCAGAGCCTCCTCATTTTGCAGACACCATTGCTCGAGCTGCGGAATCTGGTTCAACAGGAAATGGAGACGAACCCGGTACTTGAGGAATTGGCGGATGAGCCGAGCGTCGACAGTCCCAACGGCGTCGAGCCGTCCGCGAATGACAGTTTCAAGGAGGAATTCGAGAAGCTGGCGAGCCTGGATGAGGAATGGCGCGATTACATGGCGCAGTCGGCGAGCTACAGCGGCCGTTCGCGGGATGCGAAAGATAAGCGCCAATTCTTTTTCGATTCCATCCCCACGCAGGAAACGCTTCAGCAGCACTTGATGGGGCAACTAAACCAGACCGCGCTTCGCGCGAACGATCGCAAGACAGCGGAGCTGATCATTGGCAATATCGACGACAACGGATTTCTCCAAAGCGCGCCGGAAGAAATGGCGCTCAACTCGGGCATTCCAAAAGAAGATTTCGAGAAGATGCTCGCGCTCATCCAGAGTTTTTATCCGCCGGGCGTGGGCGCACGCAATTTGCGCGAGTGTTTGCTCATTCAGTTGCGACGTGAAGGAAAAGAAAGCAGCGTCGAATCCAGAATCGTCTCCGAACACATGGAAGAGTTGGGCAAGCGACGCTTTCCCGAAATCGCGCGACGAATGGGGATCAGTGTGGAGGAAGTGCAAAAGTCCGCTAACAAAATTGCGCGGCTAAATCCCCGCCCCGGGCAGATTTTCGCTGCTGCTCCGCAAAACTACGTGCTGCCGGACGTGACAGTCGAAAAGGTGGACGGCGATTACCAAATCATTCTGAACAACGAGCAAATTCCGCATCTGCGGATCAGCAACACCTACAAGGACATCATCGCGCAGGACAACAACGGCAGTGAAGTCAAGGATTACATCCGCGACAAAATCCGGAGCGGCAAGTTTCTGATCCGATCAATTCACCAGCGCCAGCAAACCATTTCCAACATCGCGCACCAGATCGTTGCGCGGCAGCGAGACTTTTTTGAACAGGGTCCATCGCATCTGAAGCCGATGACCATGGGAGAAATCGCTGATGCCGTTGGCGTCCATGAGACCACGGTGAGCCGCGCTGTTTCCGGCAAATATATCGCGACGCCTCAGGGTATTTTCGAGATGAAATACTTTTTCACGCCCGGGTATCAAACCACCACCGGCGAATCGATGAGCAACACGAGTGTGAAAGAAGCCATCCTCGACCTGGTGAAACACGAGGACGGCAACGCCCCATTAAGCGACCACGAGATCGTCGAGATTCTGAGCGAGCGCGGCATTCCGATCGCGCGTCGCACCGTGGCCAAATACCGCACCGAGCTGGACATTTTGCCGAGCCACATGCGGCGGAAGTATTGATCGCATTTGATTGTAGCGGCGGTCTATGACCGGCGCATATTTGATTTCCCGCCGGTCAAACTCGATGAACGAATACTGCGATGCTCACAGAGCGCCACTCCAGTAAAAAATGAACCCCTCGCTTCGCGCTGCCGTGATCGCCGAATGGCGCGGACTTCCCGAAAGAAAAATGCGCGCGGATCGCTGGCAATCCCCGGCTGATTTCGTCCCAAAGCTGATGCAGCGCCTTGGGTTGCGCGAGCGCCTGAATGAAACGGAAGTGATCGACGCGTGGTCGAAAATTGTCGGCGAATTTATAGCTGCGCACTCTGCGCCTGTCGCGTTGCGCGAAGGTATTCTCTACGTTCGCGTTCTTCAACCAGCCTTGCATTATGAGCTTGAGCAAGTGTCTAAGATCGACATCCTGCGAAAGTTGAAAAAACGCTTTGGCGGCAAAACGATTCGCGACATTCGGTTTCGGGTCGGCTGATCATCCAGCATTTAACCACGAATCCTCCTTCGCTGGAACGCTACGGGCGCGACAGGTTCACACTAATGAACGCAAATTCATGAATACTTCTCTCCCATCAATCTCTATATTCGTGGCTATTCAGTCGCAGATTTTGCTCCGAGGGAGGCGACGATTTCATCAAAGCGCGGATCGCCGCGCGCCGAATGCCTGAGGAAAGGAACTGCGGAATCGGCGCCGAATGCGGCCAGATTCAATACGATCATGACGAGGGCGAAAAGATACAACCCCATTGTCAGTCCGATGGCGATATGCATTCCCAGAATGCAAACCAGCCAAACGAGCCGGGTCTTCTTCATCCAAATGAAAACTACATAACCAAGTTCGATTAGACAGATTGAAATCCCGAGGACCGGCAGAACGTATTTGCCTCGAATAAGGATGTCCGGTGAGATGATGTTAAAAGGTGGTCGTGTCAGCGCGCGCCAGAGATTTGATCCATCCCACCAACCGCTACCCAAGCATTTTGCCAGGCCTCCGAAAAAGTAAACGAGGCACACGTGCAACTGTAAGACGCGCCGCCAAAAGCCTAAAAGTCGTGGATCCTTCGGTTTTGCTTTTACCAGCCGGTGATCAAGGGAGTACCGATCGGGCAGCGGCGACAACATCAAATAAAAGAGTCCCATGGTCGTAAAGTTGTCAGCACCGTATGCCAGTAATCCTCCACTTTCAGCTGCGCAGAGGTGAAGAAACCAGGCAATGATCGCTGCCGGGCGGCAGAAAAGTCCCAGCAACAAAAAACATCCCGCACAAAGTAAGCAGGCCCAGGCGATAGAAAGCACTATTTCCTCGCCGACGCCAAGGTGGCCGCCAAGAGCGACAAGCCACCCAAGTTTCGGAATGAAAGGACTGTCGAAAGAGACAATCGCCTCTCCCAAATCGCGGCTGACAAGGCCCCTGCCAGTCCCAGCGAACAAATAGTGCCAGTCACTTTTTAAGAACAGCGCATAGACGGCCACTTGCAGACCCAGGCCGATACGCAAAACGCTAAGCCACCTGTCGGTCTCTGGCGGAAACAGAAAACCCATCAAATCGTTGCCCCATGCTCGCAGCCGTGTCATTGGGGCGTTGACTGGTTTTCTTCGTTACGAAGGCTGAAATCGTAGCTGAACAGAGGTTGGAAGGATTCTCTTTGCCCATGTTCAAAACCACTGATGCTCGGCGGGCTGACCGATCCCAAAATAGCCCGAATCTTTTTCACATCCGGGTGCTCCCGCCAGATGGAGAACGCGAGCATTTTGACGATCACTTCCCGTAAAGGCTCGTAACCGGGATCTGCCAGCCGGTCTATTAAACCGGCCAATCGGAGGGCGGCTGCTCCGCCGCTCACGTGTGGCGCGTCATATTCTACGCGGCCATCATCGTAATAGAGTTCCAGGATTAACTTGTGGTAACCGGGGATATTCGGTGCAAAAAAAGTGTATCCCGCCTGGCTGCCGGCAGCATGCAGATAGGTTGCTATTCCCCGCCGCAACGGATTAGACGCAGCCAGGTCCTTCCCCAACACCGATGCTGCAACCACTTCGCCCTCGCGCGCATACTTATCGAGCGCGGACGGCAATATGGTCCGGTCCTGCGCGACGAGCGAGAATATCCCGCGAAAGCAAATTACTGCTATGAGGAAGAAATGTACCCCGGCGCAAGCCGCGTAGATGCGGTAAATCCGCTTAGGGCCCAAAGCACATCCTTCAGGTCACCGAACTGAAACGACGAACAGGTTAAAACGCTGCCGCGATTAACTTCAGATTCTCCGTTGAGGCCTTGCTCTCTCCAGTCATTGCTGGGACCCGCTCCACGTAGTTAAGTGCATTCGGGATGAAGAATGCCTGAAATTGTATTGCTTTATCAGTTTGAATACTCTTCAAAGGGCGAGCCAGAGCATTTGGGTTATGAGTGGGCGCATGCATTGCAAAGGCGCTAACCGTGACAACTGCTACAATCACGACCATTGCCACTACAAAACGCTTGGTAATGCCAGCTTGGTTTTTCTTCATGATCTGGCAGGTAAGGGGAGGCGTCGTTATTGTCAAGAACAAAAAATTTAGCACCACGCCTCGTGTTCTGTTCTAACTGTAGTCTTCTTCGAAGACCTTTCTGCCATCTAAAGCTCCCACGAATCAAAGTTTCCTGCAGGGCCGCCTGTAGCAAGAATCACTCAAGACCCTGCAGTGTGCCACCTACTGCGGCGCAAGCGAAGCGATGATCTTATCAAAGCGCGGGTCCCCCCGCAGTGGATCCCAAATCGGGTTGAGACGCAAATGGCCGTAGCTCAAACCGGCCACCGGAAACTTTGCTCTCTCATTCAATCGTTCGATTGCGCGATCTTTGTCGCCCGTCCATGCATAAATGACGGCCAGGTACTGGATCAACATCGGGCCTTCTATGGCGCTTTTGCTAACAGGCATCAGCTCGACGGCGCGCTGGCCTTCGCGGATGGCGTCCTCCTTATTTCCCAACGCAGCGTCAACCACACCAAGCGCGCACAAAGCCGCTGCATAGTCGGGTTGGTCACGAACCATTTGCTGGAGTTCTTTCCGCGCGTTGGTGAAGGCGGCGCGTGCTGCCGGATCATCGCCGCGGAGCCGGGCGACAAGGCCCTCGCACCAACTGTTAGGGAATGGAATGGTCTCGTGGTAGCACCCGCCCCCGCCGGCGGGCATGGCGGCCAGTGCGCGCTCGGCCGCGACGGGATCACGCTCGCGTAAGGCAAGGGCGAGCCATTGATCAACGAAAACAGGTGCCGCGTTTGGGTCCTCGGCCAGGATCATCTCAATTGCCGTATGTAGCGGTTTTGGATCTGAGCGCCATTCGAGGTCAACCCAAGCGCGCTTTACCCGGCTAGTGATGTCTTTCGGAGCTATGGCCAGCACGTGATCCAGAGTGGCGGCCATGTCTTTGTAGCGGCGCAAACCTTCGTAAGTAAGAGAAATTTGCTGGAGTATGGAAAAATTACGCGGGTCCAACTCCAGAGCCTGCTTCATTTCCTCGAGGGATTTCTCCCAGCGACCCTGCCGCCGGTCAATGTAGCCAGTCAAAAGAGGAATTCGAGATTCGTTCGGCAGCACACGTCGAGCAGCAATCAGCTCCTGGCGGGCGGCGTCGTAATCTCCATGCCCCCAGTAAAGATGCTGAGCGAGGGCCAGATGCGCCTCACCGGAATCGGGGAGGAGACTGCGGATCGATTGGATGGCTGTTTCGGCCAATTTGAGCCGTGCCTCTGTGTGGTCGAAACCGAAGAAATAAATCCGGTCGTGCGCCCCTGCGAGCTGACAATAGGCACCAAAGAACAAAGGATCGCGTGCGACAGCCTGTCCAAGCAGTTGCACGGCCTGGAACAAATCTTCTTTTGCCCGAGTGCTAAACGAAATGCCATAAATGAGGTCTTTGGCTCGCAAGTAGAGATCGTAGGCAACAAGATCCACGGTCGGCGGTTTTTCGATGGCGGCTTTCTCGACAGCCGAGATATCGGCATCAAGCTGATCCGCGACCTTTTGAGCGATCTCGCTCTGGATTGCGAACATGTCGGTCAAATCCCCATCGTATTCCTCTGCCCAGACGCGAGTGTCCGTGCGCGCATCAATCAATTGGGCGCTTAAATGGATTTTCCCCGCATTCCTGCTGACGCTTCCCTCCAGCACGTGCGAGACATTCAGCGCCCGTCCGATTTGCTGCGTATTCCGTGCACCACGATATGGCATGACGCTGGTGCGACTGATTACCTTAAGGTCGGCCACCTTGGCGAGCTTGGTTAAAATGCCGTCCTGAATGCCATCGGTAAAAAACGCGCCGTCTTTGGTATGGCTCAGATTTTCAAACGGCAGCACGGCGATTCCAGTTATTGCTGGACGGTAGACTGCTTCGCTTTTCCAAATCATTATCCCGACAGCTGTTCCCAGTGCGAGCAAGAGCACAGCCATTCCTGCAATAGCCGGATTACGTTGCGACCAGCGCAACGCCCGCATCGGCGCCGAAACAGGGCGCGCAATGATGGGGTGACCTGAGAGCCAGCGTTCAAGGTCCTCGACCAGATCGCCGGCCGAGCGATAACGCACGCTTGGTTCGCGCTCTAAACATTTTGCGCAGATTGTTTCCAGATCGCGGTCGAGAGTTGGCGCGAGGGACCGCAATTTCGGGGCAGCCTTTTCGGCAGCTTGCTGAACGACAGAAAGGGCGTGCTCGCCGAGGAATGGCGGGCGGCCGGTCAAAAGATCGAACAAGATTGCACCGAGACTGTAAACGTCCGCCGTCGGTGCGAGCTTCGCACCTGATCCCCTTGCCTGTTCGGGCGCGATATAACCAGGGGTGCCGAAGATCGTCAGCGTGCGTGTCAGATCGCTCGCGGTGTCGAGCCATTTGGCCAGACCAAAGTCGCTCACCAATGGTTCGTCGCGTCCATCGAGCAAGATGTTTCCCGGCTTCAGGTCGCGATGCATGATGCCCTGCAGGTGCGCATAATGCACGGCGCGGGCGACCTTCGCCATCAGCGCCACGCTGCGGCGCGGGTCGCTGCCCAGAGCGGGCGCGGCGTCGAGCAAGCTGCCGGCCGAGGCAAACTTCATGGTGAAGAACGGGAGACCGTCCTCGGCCTCGCCGACTTCGTAAATAGGCAAAATATTTGGATGATCGAGACTCGCCGCCGCCTCTGCTTCGCGGCGAAAACGCGCCAGCGTCTCCTGCGAATCAGAGTGGTATGCTAAAATCCGTTTCAGCGCGACGATGCGCCGCGAATGGCGTTGTCGAGCGCGGTAAATAACCCCCATGCCGCCGCGTCCGATCTCTTCCAGAATTTGATAATTGCCCAGCCTCCAATCGGCGTCGCGCACATCGATTTGAGCGAGCACGTTCTCAAGCGTTTCGCTGTCGTCAATATTCGCACCGAGACCGCTAGAGAGCAGACAGTTTAGACATAGACCCCGTCCGACACGTGATGTCGATCCACATTCCGGGCACGGGACCGGTTCCTTCCGGAGCCGCGCCGAAACAGAAATCCGAGGTGAGTTCATCTCGCCCATCGTTGCCTCTTATTGCGCAGCTGCCAACGCCGAACACAGGTATCGAAGTTCGTCATCGATTTCCTCGGGTTTATCGACGGTTTGGGCGACTTCAGCGCGGAGCAGCGACCGATAGCGCTCTCGCAATTTGTGCACGAGGCGCTTCACCGCCCCTTCGGGCACGCCGAGCGTTTTCGAGAATTTGGCGTACGAAACATCTTCTCTCTCCGCCGCGAGATAACTGCTTAGCACATCAAAAACACGGCGCCGGCCAAGTTTTTCGCATTCATCACCCAGTTGCCGCAGCGCGCGCTCAACGACTGTGGCGGCCCAGCGCACGTCAAAAATCCGCTCCGGCGACCAGTTCTCCGATTCCTGAGCTGGAATCGAGAATTGCGATGGCGCCTCCGCCATCCAATCGTCCCAGGAAACAAATTGCACGTCGCCACCGCGCTTAAGGGCGTGGCGTTTCGCGGCGGCGTCGCGCAGGAAATCCTGCAACGCCTTGAGTACGAGCGACCGGAACCGCCCGCGATCCCGATCGGCACGGTGGAGGATTCGACCTTTAAGCACCATGAGAAAAAAATCCTGCGTCAGGTCCTGGGCGTCGGGGACCGAATGGCCCCGGCGGCAGATGAAAGCGAAAACTGGCCGCCAATAAATTTTGCAGAGCTGGCCCAGTGCCTCTCGCGTCCTTTGCTCACTGTCTCCGGAACCTGCGCAGGATAAGACGACACTCCACCGCGTGGTTACGAAGCGGTCGCGGCTGTGTGGCACATTAACGACGGTATTGGGTTCCACGGGGGCGGCCATCGTTCCAGTGATCTGGTAATGTGGCAAGCTTAAATCTCAAATTAAATTCCGTTTGCCACGCAATTGCGGGGGCCAAGTTCTCAGAAACTTCGAGAATCTTTCAGAAACCAAGACACGCTACCCGGAGTCGACGTCTCCGGCTCAATCAGGATGCATTCAAGCGCTAGTTCTTGAACGCGGCGCTGCTTAACCCGACCGGACGCGCCCACAAACGCCGCTGGCGCCATGGAAGCGACGGTTCGGGCACTGGACAAGATTCAGCTTCGTGCGGCCAGATAATTGTGATCCGATAGCAGTGCGGCTTGGAAATTTTCGCTGAGACAATCATCACTTCCTATCCTTCTCCCGAAATCGCGGCGGAAAGTTTGGGAAAAAAATTCACCCCCGGAATGGAGCAAGCTTGCACCATTCGAATCAAATCACTCGTCCGGCGAGCGCCACCTCGCGGCGAGGGCGCCGCAGTCAGCGCGCAATGCGGGTGCGCGCGTCCCCGGAGAGAGGACGCGCGTGC
>JBIOVE010000049.1:0-4012 GCA_044867565.1 Candidatus Udaeobacter sp.
GAACGTCTTCAGCTCGATCGAATTTCTCTTCGAGGTTCTCGGCTGTCGTCTTTTTATCCTGCAATTTTCGCATATATCTCGATCTCCGCTGCGGAGGATTTCCTTACACTAATAATCCGAATTGTCGCGCCGCGATAGGTGATAATCGCGGACCATTACTCGCTGCCGATTGTCCCGATGACGAGGTATCGTTTCTCCAAAACATCTTTGGCACTCAGAAGGACATGCCTTGATTTCCAGAGTGCCTGGGCTTCAACGAAATCGATTCCGTGTTTCGCCTTGTTGCTCTCGCTCTTGTGCGGGTCGAACTCGAATTGCACGGAAAGTTTGGTAACGCATTTACAAAAGGGAAGCGATCATTTGTGCTTTTCCCACGTTTCGATTGAAGCGCGCCGTGTCGGGTGCACAGTAACGACAACGAATCGTGAAAATCGCCGGCACAACGCAGAATTCCAGCGCTAAGAAAATAATCGTCGTTCTCGCTGTGCTGCTAACAGTGTGCCTGCTCTCGCTCGTGATCGCGGGCGTTACCAGTTTGATCTCGTTGGCTGAGAGAATCCATCCGATCGCTGGGACGATCGTATTCTGGAGTATTTGCCTGGCTGTTGGATTTTTCACGCTCTATTGCGTAATTGCGTACGCAAAACTTCCCGCGGCGCTTGGCCCTCCGGAAGAGGAATCGGGTCCAAAATACGACGCCTATTTGCAGGCGCTCCGCGCCCGGCTCGCGACCAATCCGCGGACACGAGGCAGACCGCTCGCCACAGAGGAGGAGATCGAAAATGCAGTTAGACATTTGTCAGCGCAGGCGGATGCAATCGTCCGCAGCACAGCAAGCACGGTTTTTCTTAGCACGGCGCTCATGCAAAATGGCCGGCTCGATGGGCTCGTCGTCCTCTTCACCCAAATCCACATGGTCGGGCGCATCGCCCGGATTTACGCCCAGCGTCCTTCTCCTCGCGAGTTGGTGCGGCTCTATGCGAACGTTGCCGGCACAGCATTCGTTGCCAGCGGCCTTGAATCGCTGGAGCTGGGAGAAATGGTCGCGCCGCTGGCCGTTTCTGTCGTGCCGGCGCTCAAAGGCGGCATCCCAGGCCTGAGCGGTATTTCAGCACTCCTGGTGAGATGTGTTTCGAATGGCGCTGCAAACGCGTTCCTCACCCTGCGCGTGGGCGAAGTCGCGCGGCGCTATTGCGAGCTCACTTCACGATGTCCGCCTGAGCTTATCCGCAAATCTGCAACGGCTGCGGCGGTCCAGCATCTGGGTCGGATCGTGCGCGAAAACGGCGCACTGGTTGTGAGGAAAATTTGGGAAAGCACAGGACGCGCACTAATCGAAAGCGGCGTATCGAAAGCCGAAGATATTGCAGGCGCGACCCGCAATCTTTTTGGCAGAATTTCACCCTGGCGGCTGAAGGAAGAAGATCCGGCCATCCGCCCGTGAAAGGGCCGGGGGCTTTCTTCGCAGACATCGGGATTTCGGCTAGCAGCCGAAACTAACAGGCTGGCAGCCCATTCGACTGCGCTCAGGGCAGGCTCTGTGCTCCCCGGAATTTGAAATCAGCGATCAGTTCGCCGCGGCAGCTTTGGCGCGAGCGCGCTGGTTCCAGTCGGTGCGCAAGACTTTCATCTCGGCGCTAAGCGTCTGGAGTCGCGCGGGGACCCCTTTATATTTTTTCGTGACCCCCGTGACCGTTCTGTTTACCGCGCCCTGGCTGACCAGACCCTGAAGCTTTTCATAGGCGCGCAAGCGCAGCATCTCTTCGCCTCCACTGGCAGCGTTTCGCTCCCGAAGATTGAGCAGAATAATCTCAAACAACGGCTTGAACTCATACGAGGCCTTGGAAGAAAGCACGGCCACCAGCTCTTCGGTAATGTTGTCGGGCGCGCGACGCGTGAAAGAGACGCCAGATGGTTTAGACATCTCAGACTATAGCACCGATCCCGGAAATAGCGACTCAAGGTGAAGTTAAAAGGAAGAATTAAGAAGTCAGCGCTATTTCTTGCGCGTGTAGTTGATTTCCATCGTCTTGGCCTCCTGACCACCGCGATCTTCGTACCACTCGAAGGTGTGATGATCGTTATCGACGACCTTTATCACTTCGCGGATTTGTTGCTTCATCCCCGGAATGAACTCGCCTTCGGCGTTGTAGGTGAAGGTTTTCGTGGCGGGATCGTAGGTGCCTTCGGAAAAGAAGATGCCAGTGCCCATGTTGTCGATCCAAGCGGAAACAAATCTCTGCTTCACGTTGTCGTAGCCTTCAAAGGACATGCCCTTGAACGTCATGTCCTTCATTTTACCGTCCGGGCCGGGCATCTGCATTTTGCCGCTTACGTCCATGACATAGTAACGTCCGTCCATGATCGACTTTCTCACGGCAGTGCCCTTTGACTCTTGCGGCTTCGCGTTGGGATCGGGATTCATCCACATTTTGATGTTGTAATTCCAAGTGCCGGACAGGTTCGCGAGCAGCTTGTGATTCTCGTTCAACTTGGCCAGCTCCATCATCTGGCTCATCATCTTCTGCATGTCCTCTGCGCTGGGTTGTCCGCCTGGGGACGCGGCTGGGCTTGTCGCCGCAACTGGTGACGTCGCCGGGTCCTGCGCGAATGACAGAGTTGCGATCAATACAGTCGCAAACAAAACAGTGAATGTAACTAGATAAGATTTCATGAGGGGAGGTTTTTCGCGATGCTGCACGGAGTCAAGCGTACATTTCGGCGGCAGGGCTCATAAATTCAAACGATCATCGACATTTCGGCTGGCAGCCGAAATGGACAGGCTGCCAGGCCTGTGCTCCCCTGAGTTTCGCAATGCGTGCGATCTGGTTACCAGCCGAGTACTTTGGCAAAAACGAGCGGGGCCACAATGGTGGCGTCGGACTCGATGATGTATTTTGGAGTATCAACACTTAGTTTGCCCCACGTGATTTTTTCGTTGGGCACGGCACCGGAATACGATCCGAAACTAGTGGTGGAATCACTGATCTGGCAGAAATAGCCCCACTCCGGGACAAGGGTGCTGACGACGTCTTGATTGAGCATGGGCACAACGCAAATCGGAAAATCGCCCGCTATCCCACCGCCGATCTGAAAGAAGCCGATGGACGAATCCCGTGATGCGTGGCGATACCACTCCGCCAGCTCGATCATGTATTCGATGCCAGAACGCACCGTATGCACGTCGCTGATCGCTCCCGTGATGCAGCGCGCGGCGTAAATGTTCCCGAGCGTCGAATCCTCCCATCCCGGAACGAATAACGGAAGGTCCTTGTGTGCGGCAGCGATCATCCAACTGTCGGCTGGATCAATCTCGTAGAATTTCTTGAGCCGGCATTCCCTCAGGACCTTGAAAAGAAATTCGTGCGGAAAAAATCGTTCCTTTTTTTTCGCAGCAACAATCCACTCGTCGATGACCACCTTCTCGATCCGGCGGATGGCCTCCTCCTCTGGAATGCACGTGTCGGTCACCCGGTTCAAATGACGAGCCAGCAGCTCTGTTTCCTGCTGTGGAGTCAGTTCCCGGTAATTCGGAATTCGCTCATATTTACTGCGCGCGACGAGATTAAAGAGGTCCTCTTCCAGGTTCGCGCCGGTGCAGGTAATGGCATGGACCTTGTCCTGACGAATCATTTCCGCGAGAGAGATGCCCAGCTCAGCCGTGCTCATCGCGCCGGCGAGCGTGATCATCATTTTTCCGCCGCGATCAAGATGCGCGGTGTAAGCGTCGGCCGCGTCCTTGAGGACCGCCGCATTGAAGTGCAGGTAATGGCGGTCGATGAACTGGCTGATGCTACCTGCTTTCACGCGATCAACTTTTGCGATTTGTTTGTTCATTGTCGATCCACAAGAAATTTATAGCCTGCCTCAAAGGAGTTGGGCACGCATTTTTTTTGGTGCGACGACAGGTTCTAAGGCAGCGACGCGATGATCCGGGCGGCCAGTGTTTCCGGCATTATACCGAGAAAGAGGACCGCAGCTGCGAGTAAGGCAATCACGCCCCGCTGTAGAA
>JBIOVE010000050.1:0-4383 GCA_044867565.1 Candidatus Udaeobacter sp.
TAAGCGGGATGACCGGCATGGAGGTCGACGCCGCGATTTACTCGACGCCCACCGCGGCATTTCTCCTCTACGAACCGGGCGAGCTTCTGCCAGAATGGGAGCGATTAAGAACGCTGCCTCCCGAACAGCTTGCCGCCACGATTACAGTTGATCAGGAATCGCCAGCTGTGCAGCTGGAATTTCCAGCGCTCACCGATCGCGCTCGTGCCAGAGAAGGGCGGTCTAGGCGGCCGAGGAAAGGCGGCGGACGAGAGACCGCCACTTCTTAATGCAGGTTCCACGTACGTTATCTAGAAATATCTGCGTGCGCTGCGTGCTCAGCGGTCGCGTTCGCCGCGGATGAATTGCTCAACACAGCGATAAGCTTCGTCGTCCGTCATCTGCACGGGCGGATGCTTGGAGAAAAATGCGGAAGCGGAATTCAATACGCCACCGATCCCGCGATCGAGCGCAAGTTTGCAGCAGCGGATCGCGTCGATGGCCACCCCAGCCGAGTTCGGCGAATCTTCGACGGAAAGTTTGACATCGATCTCCATCGGCACATCACCAAAGAGCCGGCCTTCCACGCGAATAAATGCGATTTTGTTGTCCAGTTGCCAGGGCACGTAATCGCTGGGGCCGATGTGGATATTTTCGTCCGCCAGCCGTTCGCCGATTACTGATTGCACAGCCTCGGTTTTCGAAGTTTTCTTGGACGCCAGGCGGGTGCGATTCAGCATGTTTAGGAAATCGGTGTTGCCACCGGTGTTCAATTGATACGTCCGGTCGAGCTTTACGCCGCGTTTGCGGAAAAGATCGACGAGCATTCGATGGAGAATAGTGGCACCCATCTGCGCTTTGATGTCGTCGCCAATGAGAGGCAAATTTTTATCGGCAAACCGTTTGGCCCACACCGGATCGCTGGCAATAAAGACGGGGATGTTATTGACGAAACCCAGCCCGGCCTCCAGCGCGCAACTGGCATAAAAGCGCGTCGCCTCTTCGGAGCCGACTGGTAGATAATTCACCATCAGCTCCGCGGAGGAGTTCTTCAGTTCGGCGATGATCTGTTCGCGGGTGGATTCTTTTTCCAGCGGCAGGAACGTGCGCAGCGGGTCCTGGTCGCTCATGTGAGGAGGATAGCCGTCGAAAACGCAGCCCATTTTCACAATCGCCCCGGTTAGACCGATTTTTTCGCAGAAGACTTTTGTGCAATTGGGCGGCGAGAAGATGGCCTTGCTGACATCAAGACCGACTTTACGCCGGTCGATATCGAACGCGGCAACGACTTCGATATCGGTCGGCCGGTACGAGCCGATCTGCCGGTGCATCAGGCCCACGCCAGCGCCGTTGGCGGAGGAGCCGTGATAAAAATTTATTCCCTGGACAAGAGAGCTGGCGCAGTTTCCAACTCCGACGATGGCGATTCTTATTTTTCTCATTTGCTAAGGCGATAAAGGTGAAAGGCGATCCGCACTGCATCAATCGGAGCAAAATACAAGTTAGGCCGCTTCGATTAAGGTGCGTTATGCCCGCCCGTAGCGGCTCCGACTATTGCAAGGGCCGAATTTGTCCGAGATCGTGCCATCTTGCAAGAACTGATATAAGAAGAAAAGCCAATGGCATTTTTGTTGCAAAGAAGCCCTTGGCAAGGAGATAGACGAAATGCGTGTGGAGTTTGGCGCCATTGTGTTGCTGGTCACTTTTGCCTTGCCCGCTTTAGCGCACGCGGGGCCCACTTACACAATCGACGAGGCGGTTGCCCTCGCTCAGGCGCAGAACCCTGAAATTGCGATCGCGCGCAAGAAAATACAGGCAGCGCGCGGTGGGCTGGTCGAGGCGCGTTCCGGCGTTCTTCCGTCCCTCGTCTCAACCGGACTGTACGATAAACGACAGCATCAAAGTCAAACGCGGCTTCGGAATGAAGACTATAATGCGTCGCTCCGGATCGTGCAGAACCTCTACACGGGCGGCGCTGTCAGCAGCCAGATGGCGATCGCGCGCCTCAATATCGAGAAGCAGGATTACGAATTCCAAGCAATCGCCAGTCGCGTGGCGATGGATGTGCGGATTGCCTTTAACGAACTTCTTTTGAACCGCGCGAAGATCCGCGTGCGCGAAGATTCCGTCCGGGTCCTGGAAGAGGAGCGCAAGAGCCAGCAGGAGCGGTTGAGCGCTGGCATCGTTGGCACATTGAATGTTAATCGCGCCGAAGTGGCTCTGGCCAATGAGCGGCCGGAGCTAATCAATGCGCAGACGCAGCTAAAAAATTCCTACCTGCGACTTGAAGAACTTTTCGGGATCGATTCCCCGTCCAGGGGCGCCACTGCGCCGTTCGAAGTCGCAGGAGAATTGCAATACCACCCGGTCCATCCCGATCTGAATGAGTGTCTGGCGCGAGCCGGTGCAAACCGTCCGGAAATCAAAGCGCGACAAAGAGACATCGAGATCGAAGGCCAGCAATACATCCTGGACCGGAGCCAGCTGCGCCCGCATGTGCAAGCTTTTTCCGGCTATGAAGTTTACAGCGAGCGGGATCCGGAGGTTGGCCAGGAATTCAATTACGGATACCTGGTGGGAATAAACGCGACGTGGAATGTGTTTGATGGGTTTGCCACCAAAGGGCGCATGCAGGCAACGCGCGCCCGGCGGGACGCAGCCGTTCAGGCCCTTGCGGCTGCTCGGCGGAGCGTTGCATCGGAAGTTCGCAGCGTGTTTTTTGACCTCGAACAAGCTGAACGAGTGCTCGAAACGGAGACAAAAAATGTGCAAACTGCGGACGAGGCTCTCGAAATTGCCAAGGCGAACCTCGCTGCCGGGTTGGGAACACAACTCGACATCCTGCAAGCAGCCTCCGACGTAACGCGGACGCGCACGACCCGCTTAAGTGCAATTTATTTGCACAACGTGGCCATCGCCCGCCTCGCCCACGCGTGCGCCGGTTCTGCGGAAGCGCTGGATTTCGGATCAAAAAGTAAAAATGGGAAGAATGAAAACCGCAACGCCGCGCGAGCTTCCGATGTGGCGAGCCCGCCTGCAAAATTGAGCCAGCGATGAAAACATTGGCGCAGATGGAATTTGCAGCAAGATCGGAGGCCACGCATTTCATTTGGCTGGTTCTAATTCTGGCGGCTTGTTACGTGCAAACCAGCGACGCCGTTACGCTGGAAAATGTCCTTCAAACTACGCTGGAGAAAAATCCAGCCATTCAAGAAGCAAAATCGGGCGTCGAACAAGCCGCTGGGCGGCGGCTTGTCCTTCGTTCCATCGTCTGGCCGAACGTCACAATCGCAGTGCCGGCGGGTGTCCAAGGCGGCCATCGCGCCGGCGAGAGTGGAACGAAGCCCTTTGCCTTCGCGCGCGGCTTTTTCACCCACACCTTGTTTGACGCGAACGTGTCGCCTTCGCTCCGGCGTGGCGATGTCGAAGTTTTGATCGCACAACAGCAGCTTAATGTCACGGTCGTAGAGCAGCTTCATCAGGCCCGACTGGCGTTCTACGCGGCGCTCTACAATCGATCGCTCCAATCAATCCGGGAAGAACAACGGCAAAGACTGGAGGAAAATGTTGCCACTCAGAAAAATCGTTACGACGCCGGGCTGACCGATCACAATACGTTTACCAGCGCGGTAGTCCAAGCTCGCGAGCTCGATTCGCAAATCGAAAGCGCGCAGCGCGCTTATGCCGGGGCGCGATTGCAATTGGCGGAAATGATGGGCCGCGATCTGGCGCAAGGAGCAACGCTGCCCGAGCCGGAAGGTGATCTAAAAATTGCGCCGGCGATTATTGATGTTGATGCGGAAACGGCAGCTGCAACGGAGCGTCGAGCTGATCTGAAACTCGCGCGTTTACTGGTTCGCGCCGCGAATGAAGATCAACGCATCATCGAAGCCGGTTATTATCCCGCCATAGTTGGAAAGCTAACGGGCGATTATATCCCGGTTACGGGAATTCACCGCGAAGGTTCAACCAGTAGGACGCAGGATTTTCTTTCGTCGGAGATCCGTGAAGAGGCTGCCTACACCTGGCGCGTTATCGACAACGGTAAAGTGGGAGGGCCGGCGCTAAGAGCACGCGCAACACGCGAAACAAACGAACTGACTTGCCGGAAACTGGAGGCAAACGTGGGCCGAGAACTCGTGCGCATCGCCAACAATCTCAAGGCCATTGAGGCGCGCGAAAGATCGCTCGCTGCGGCATCGACGGCCGCTCAAGAAAGCGCTCGCGTTGTGCAGGAAAATCTGGCCAGCGGTCTTGCATCCCCGCTCGAGTACCGCATCACGCAAAACGGGTTCCTAGAAACCAAAAGCGGACTGCTGGACGCCGTTTATCAGCACAATCTGGCGGTCGCGGAGTGGGATCGCGCCACCGGGCGTTATTTTCAATTTTCTGACGACACCGCGC
>JBIOVE010000051.1:0-3306 GCA_044867565.1 Candidatus Udaeobacter sp.
TAATTTGAGGAGGGTCCGGCGACCTTGATTCGCCACCAGCCCACGTTAATCTTGCCTGCTATGCAAGATCGACATGGCCATCGGATTTCCTATCTGCGCGTGTCGATCACAGACCGGTGCAATGAGCGATGCACTTACTGCATGCCGCACGAGTTGCAGGAATGGTTGCCACGCGAGGACATCCTGACCTACGAAGAAACGCTTCGCCTCATTCGCATTGCCAGCGAGTTGGGCGTTTCAAAAGTGCGGATCACCGGTGGCGAACCGCTTACTCGCCGTGGTGTGCTCAATCTGGTTCGCGCACTTCCGACAATCCGAAGTGTTCGCGACATAGGTCTTTCGACAAACGGGACGCTGCTCGCGCGCGAGGTTGAGCTTCGCACAACGATGGCGCGGGCCTTACGAGAAGCCGGTGTGCGATCGGTGAACATCTCACTCGATACATTGGATCCGCAGGTTTATTCCGAAATCACCGGGCGCAATTTTCACGCACAGGTCATCGACGGGATCGATGCGGCTCTCCTGGCAGGGTTCGATCAGATCAAGTTGAATGCAGTCCTGATGCGCGGCCGAAATGAGGATCAATTAATTCCGCTGATAGAATTCGCCGCGGCGCGCAATTTGATCCTTCGTTTCATCGAGATGATGCCCGTCAGCACAAGCGAGGTTCTCGAAGAAAAGAATTTCATCTCGGTTTACGAAGCAAAAAGGTCGATCGAATCGCGCTTCGGCGATTTGATTCCGGAGCCGGAGTTTCGAACGAACGGACCGGCCACTTATTATCAGATACCCGGTCGGCGGCAACGCATCGGGTTTATCGGCGCGATGACGAATCTGCACTTCTGCGAGAACTGCAACAAACTGCGGCTCACATGCGACGGCAAACTGCGCCCATGTCTCGGAAGCTATCTGGAGTTTGATATCATGAAGCCACTGCGTGCCGGCGCCAGTGATGAGGAACTCAGGCAGTTCTTTCTCGATGTTGTCGATCGAAAGCCTGAGCAACACGACTTTCGCAATAATTACAAGCCAGGCCGCAAGATGGTCGCAATTGGTGGCTGATAGATGAGGCGTCTCACGCACATCAGCCCCGACGGCCGCGCGCAGATGGTCGACGTTTCCGCCAAACCGCTGAGCGCACGCACCGCAATCGCCAAAGGTAAAATCAAACTTCAGCGCAAAGCGATCGAGTTAATTTCGAAAGATCGAATCGCAAAAGGCAACGTCTTTGCGACTGCCCGGATTGCTGGCATTCAAGCCGCGAAACAGACCGCACAACTGATTCCACTTTGCCACACACTGCCGCTAAGCGAAGTCAAGATTGACATCGTCATGTCGGCAGATGCCGCCGAAGTCACGTGCACGGCAAAAACTATGGCGCAGACCGGCGTCGAAATGGAAGCGCTTACCGGCGTCACGTTCGCGCTGCTCACGATTTACGACATGTGCAAAGCTGTCGATAGAGAGATGGAGATTTCGGATGTGCGTTTGGTCGAGAAGACCAAGAGGGCTGTAGCAGCGGTCTATGACCGTCGAAACCAAAACAGACGACGCTCATAAAGCGCCGCTACAAGAAAATGCAAATTCAAGTTGGCATCATCACCGTTTCGGATCGCGCGAGCGCGGGCGAATATTCCGATCTTGGCGGCCCCGCCCTGAAGGAAGCCGCACAGAAAAACGGCTGGCAGGTTCTTTCCGAAGCGGTTGTACCGGATGATGCAAAACGGATTCAGGAGACGATTCGTTCGTTTTCGAAACAGGGGTGCGGCTTGATTCTGACGACGGGTGGAACCGGCGTCGCGGAGCGTGATGTTACGCCGGAGGCGATTCGCGCGATCATGCGCGTCGAGATTCCCGGATTCGGCGAAGCAATGCGCGCGGAATCCAAGAAGATCACGCCGAACGCAGTTCTCTCGCGTAGCTTGGCGGCGATTGTCGATCTTGCGCTAGTCATCGCCCTTCCTGGAAAACCGAGCGGCGCGGTCGAATGTCTCGGCTTCGTCGCCGGCGCGATTCCGCATGCGGTCGCGCTCGCGCAACGCAAACCGACGTCGTGCTGATCCTGCCTGCCGCGTCCTAGTCTTGCGAAGGCGGTGGGCGGCGCGATGCGGCATCAATGGCACGCGCCGTCGCACTTCGCATCGGCCTTCGCCCAGCTACGGCGCGGCGGGCATCGAGGCGGCTGCAGTCGATTTGTCTCTTTTGTTCGGATGTCTCAATCCGGCCAAATTAAAAGACGCATCAATTGCCGGCCATTTTCGGTGAGATGCGCCTTTGCGCCGCGGCCAGCGATGGCATCGTGCGTGAAATACGAGGCATCAGCCGAAGTCTCTTTTATATAACTGAGCTCGGGTTGCAGCACTTCCTTTTCGCTCGGTTGGATTTTCAGCGGCAAACCGGAACGCGCGAATGAGACTTCCCATGAAGATGTCTTCACGCCGGCGCTGGCACGCACCATCCACGGATAAAGCTTTGGCAATTCGAAATGCGAACTTCGCGGCAATGTCACCTTGTAAAACGTTTCCTCACTATCGAAAAACTGCGGAATGGTGAGTGAGGGATTTTCTCGAAGCGCGAGATAGAGCCGCGCGATATCAAGACCGGCGAGATTCATGCCGTTATGAATGCCGTTATGATTGAGATCGCTTTTGAAAAACACGTCATGCCACGCTTCGAATTGATGACTGCGCATCAGGTTCAATTCCAAGTGGACATGCGCGCGCGCCTGATTCAATCCGGCCCCAGTGTAGCCCATTACGGCGATGCGCTGTCCGCGTTTCACCGGGTCGCCGGCCTGCACCGCGATGGCACTGAGATGTCCGTACAAACTGTAGTAGTTTGAGCCACCCCAGCGGTGCTCGATCACGATGTATTTGCCGTAGTTCGAGTAGCCGGGTACGAGGTTTGCGTGCACGACTTTCCCATCTGCAATGGCGCGCACTTCATCGAGGGGTTCGCCTCGCGCATCGCGGCGCAAAGCGCGAATATCGATTCCTTCGTGGAAGCGGGTGTAAACGATGCCTGCCGATGTCTCCTTGGGATCACGCACAAAACCGTATTGACCGCCTTCCCACGGCGTCGACTTCGCTCCTTTGTAATTGCGTTCGATGTATTGGTAAAATGCGGAGCCGCCGCCTGAGAAAAGAGCATTGTTGTCAGTTGGCAGGACGAGATTGACAACAGCTCGCTCGGTCTGGGCCATCATGGAGAAATGTGAAAGGAGGAGGAACGAAACTGCCGCAGCAAATGACCGCATGGCCGATTATCGTTTGCGCTGACCGATCAACCGCCAGTCTTTTTTCATCA
>JBIOVE010000052.1:0-7216 GCA_044867565.1 Candidatus Udaeobacter sp.
CGGCACCGAATCGCTACGGATGAGCGACTTATCTACGCGGTTTGTCTTGTCAGCGCCTGCAACGGCGACCCCCTGCAAGCTCGCGCTTATCGAGATGGCGAGCGACTGTCCTGCCGGCAGCTTAACGTCACGCGTTCGGACGAATATCACCACGATCGCTTTCATTCCTAACCGTCGCCAGGACTTCAGCGGACCGTTAATTAAAATCTGCCTCTTAAACGCTAAAAGATTGTTAACATTCCGCGGGCGCCGCGCACGTTACTGACGCTCGGTCGAAAGCCTGTAACCGATTCCGACTTCTGTTTTGATGAGCCGCGGCGAATTCGCGTGCGCCTCGAGCTTCTTGCGCAAATGCGTGACATAAACGCGAAGATACTGCGCCTGGCTTTCGGCCTTCTCTCCCCAAACAGTGCGAAGTAATTGCCGATGGGTTACGACTTTTCCGGCGTTCTGCACGAGCACGCGCAACAATGAATACTCGGTCGGGGTCAGCCTGATCTCCTCGCCGTCGACCTTCACCTGGCGCGCTGCAAAATCGACGCAGAGTGATCCGGAGTAAAAGACCGGCTCACTAAGTTCCGTGAGCGAGCGGCGTTGCGCGGCGCGGATGCGAGCCAGGAGCTCCGCGGTGTCGAACGGCTTCGTCACGTAGTCATCCGCGCCGGCGTCGAGTGCGGCGACCTTTTCATCGGCGTCGTCGCGCACGGAGAGGATTAAGACCGGCACATCTGACCACTCTCGCAAACGTCGCAGCACCTTTACGCCGTCCATATCCGGCAGACCGAGGTCGAGTAAGACCACATCGGGCCGGCGGTGGACGATTTCTGCGAGGCCGGCCTGTCCTGTCTCGGCTTCATAGACCTGATGATCTGCTCCTTCGAGGGCAAGACGCAGCAGCCGGCGGATCTGCTTTTCGTCGTCGATGATCAGAGCGCTGCGAGCCGATTTCATGAGGTCGCTTCCATAGCGTTCATATCCGTCACGCGAACCGGCAGCCTGATGGTGAAGCGTGCGCCTCCGCCATCCCGGTTCTCCGCCGTCAGCATTCCGCCATGCGCCTCAATCAACCCTCTTGCAATCGATAATCCGAGCCCAAGGCCACCTGTTTTGCGATCGTCGCCACGGTAGAATTTTTCAAATAGTCGGTCAGCTGCTTCCATTGGAATCCCTGGCCCGCGATCGCTTACAGAAATGAGAAGCTGGTCATTCTTATATTCGGCATCAATTTCGATTGGCAGTCTGGGCGGAGTATGACTTCCGGCATTTGCAAGAAGCTTCGCGACAGCCTGCTCGATCAATGTGTGATCCACGAGCGCCAAAGGAATTTCTTCCGGTACGTCCAACCTTATCTCTCGCCCGTTGATTGATTCGCGCTCGATGTCAACCGCCGACTGGAGCAGTTCGCGCACGTCGCACCATTCACGTTTCGGCCGGATAACTCCGCTCTCAAGTCGATTCATGTCCAGAAGGTTGTCCACCACGCGATTGAGCCGGCGGGAGCCGTCGCGAATTTCGCTGGCCAGCTCTTTGAGCATTTGTGGATTCTGAATATTCGGCGCCAGGCGCGACAGCTCCTGACTGGCAGCCCCGATGGCCGCAAGCGGCGTCTTCAATTCGTGAGATACGCAATCGAGCAATGTTTTGCGAAGCCGCTCGGATTCTTGCGCCAGCTGGACCTGGGCCGCCAGGTGCTCGCGCGCCTTCAACTGCGCAGTCAAGCTGCCGACGGTAATTGCTATGATGAAGTACGTCGCAAACGTCAACGCATCTTCGAGCTTCGCGATGTGCAACGTAAACAGCGGCGGGATAAACAAAAAATTCCAGGAAAGCGCACTGAGCGCTGCAACCACCAGAACCGGACCGCGATTGAGCACCATTCCAGCGAGCAGCACCCCGAGGAGAAAAATAAGCGAGATGGCTCCGTATCCAGTCAGCGGTGTTAGCAACCAGCATGCGACGGTGAGTGCGGCCACGCCGATCACCGCCGTCATGTATTCCTTCAATGGCGCAAAAGAAGGCGGAGACGAGACATGCTCCTCGCCGTTCGTCTTTGCCTTACCTGAAGGCTCAGGGGACAGCTGTTCGATGGCCCGCGAACTAGACGCTCCCGCCACGCGGTTAATGTAGCGCATCCAAATGCGTGCGAAATGCATCCCTTCTGATTTTAGTACCGTTTTAACTATTCTGGACTGGCGGGCAATTTAAAGTCCCTCGCAAACGGTGAATTCTGGGCCCCCATCTCTAACTCCCGATTCGGCCGACCTTCAGCCTCCGCTTGCTCCCTCGAAGAATCTCCGCGGTCGGCTCCTTTTGCTCTGTCTCGCCAGCCTTGGAATCGTTTACGGCGACATCGGCACGAGTCCGCTCTACGCCGTGCGCGAATGCTTTTATGGGGAGCACGCCGTCCCTCCCACGCACGCGAACGTGCTCGGGGTCCTGTCCCTCATCCTCTGGTCCCTGCTCCTGATCATCTCGGTTAAGTACCTGATCCTCATTCTGCGGGCGGATAACCGAGGCGAAGGCGGAATTCTCGCCTTGGCAACACTGGTAAGCGAGGTGGCGCGGCGCGGAAAATTCCTCTTCCTCCTGGGTTTGTTCGGAGCCGCGTTGCTTTACGCAGACGGGATGATCACGCCGGCTATCTCCGTGATGGGCGCAATCGAGGGCCTGCACGTCGCCACACCGTTGTTCGATCCCTACGTCGTGCCGATTGCTATCGTGATTCTGATTGGACTTTTCTTCTTCCAATCGCGCGGCACTACCGGTGTAGGCACGGTGTTCGGTCCGATCACAATGTTGTGGTTTGTAGCAATCGGCCTGCTCGGAATTCAGCAAATCATTCGCGCGCCCGAAGTGCTTGCCGCGATCAATCCGATACACGGGTTCGAATTTTTCAGGATCAATGGTTTACGCGGTTTTCTGGTGCTCGGGGCGGTGTTCCTGGTCGTCACTGGTGGTGAAGCTCTCTATGCAGATATTGGTCACTTTGGAACGGCGCCAATTCGCTTAACCTGGTTCGCTGTCGTTCTCCCGGCGTTAACGCTGAATTATTTTGGGCAGGGCGCGCTTCTGCTCGTCCAGCCAGAGGCTGCGGTAAATCCCTTTTACCGAATGGCGCCTTCATGGGCGCTCTATCCAATGGTGGTGCTCGCGACAGCAGCAGCGGTGATCGCGTCGCAAGCGATCATCAGCGGCGCCTTTTCGCTCACCATGCAGGCCATCCAACTCGGCTACAGCCCGCGCTTGAAAGTCATTTATACCTCGGCGCGCATTATCGGGCAGATCTATGTGCCGGTGGTGAATTGGGGTTTGATGCTCGCCTGCATCGCGCTCGTACTGGGCTTTCGAACCTCGAGTAATCTCGCCGCGGCTTACGGCGTAGCGATCTCGACCACGATGCTGATCACTACAATTTTGTTTTATGTCGTGGCTCGTCGCCGATGGCGCTGGCCGACCGCGGCCACTCTGCCGCTCGCAGCATTTTTTATCACGATAGACCTCGCATTTTTCGGCGCGAACATGCTCAAAGTGGCACATGGGGGTTGGTTCCCGCTGCTCGTCTCCGCCTTGGTTCTTTTCGTCATGCTGACGTGGAGAAAGGGACGCCGCGTTCTTCGTAGCCGACTGAGCGAAGTCTGCATTCCAGTCGATGATTTTCTGCCTGAACTAAAAAGCCAGAATATCCGACGCGTGTCGGGGACTGCAGTCTATATGTCGGGTAATCGATTCGGAACGCCGCTTTCTTTGGTTCACAATCTCAAACACAACAAAGTGCTGCACGAGCAGGTCGTATTGCTCACCGTCCGAACCGAAGAGGTTCCGTATCTTGCCAACGCCAAAGATCGCGTCGCGCTGGAAAAGCTGGGTGACGGATTCTGGCGCGCACAGGTCCATTTTGGATTTATGGAGAAACCCAATGTGCCTGTCGCGCTGGACAGCGTAAAACAGACCGGCCTCCGTTTTGATCCCATGCGCACCACTTATTTCATTGGCCGGGAAACGGTCCTTGCCACGCGCAAACTCGGTCTCTCCTCGTGGCGTGGCTCCATCTTCGCGTGGATGACGCGCAACGCCGGCGATGTTACCTCATATTTCTGCCTGCCACCGAACGGCGTGGTCGAATTAGGCGCGCGTGTCGAAGTATGACTTGGATACTAGCAACGGGCACTGGTAAGAAACGGTTCACTTCTCTATGGAGCTTCGCATTCACGCCGCCAAATGGGAGAGTCAAGTGAGCCGGGGAGTGCTCAGTGCTTCGGCGTCACGGCGGGTGAGGTTGTCGGCGCGCGCGTCGGACTTGCCGACGGTGGACTCTGCGTTGGAAATGCGAACGTTGCTGACGGCGATACGCCTGGTGTTGCTGATAAACCGGGAGCTGTCGATGTTGCACCTGGAGAGGGGGAAGCGGTCGGCGTCGGGGTGGGGGTCGGCGGAGGCGGAATGATATTTTCCCAATGATGCAGCGGCACGGTTGCGCCGCCGATTTCATCGACGAATTTTTGACAACGCGCCTGAAGCTTTTCCAAATCCGGCGGACCAAATGGCTTATCGGCCGTTCCAGGAAAAATCAAATACGTCACTTTGAGATCGCTTACCGGCCGGTTATAAGGAGTCGACAACGCGTTAATTTGCTTTGCGATGCGCAATGACGCCTCACCGGCTTTGTCGTTAGGCCCGACGTCGCCCACGATTGCTGGATAAACCGCGTCTGCGAAAATGACCAAGGCATAATCTCCTACTTTGGGAGCATCCTGTCCGCGCGCGAGAGCCCCCGGAATTACGATGTAGGGATCAGTGGCGCCGATCAGAAAGCTAAATTTCCTGAGCGTACCAATTTCCGCGCGGAGTTGCGCGATAGCGTCGCGTAACTCGCGTTTCCGCTCGGGAGTAGTGGTTGGCAGGGCATACTCTTCTTCCGCGCGTTTCAAGCTTCCCTCCGTCGCCCCGAGGTACGGATTGGGCGCCGGCGTTTTCTTTAGCCAGCGATAACTGGTGGCCGGTTTGAAATTGGTCGGCGCGCCGGTGCCAATCGGCATACGATCGGCGTCAGAACCGTCGGCATCGACATCCATGTCCGCCTGGACTAAGAGCGCCTTGCGATGACTCTGCGGGTGCTGCAATTCCAGCACCGTTTGGCAATCGAAAAAATTGTGACGCGAAAGAAGCTGATCGAGACGAACAAGATTCTCGCGCAACGCCCTTATTTTTGTGTCGTAAAGCTGAGCGTAAAAGGGCGAAACCGAATGTGGCGATAACATCGCCACCAATCCCGGCAACAATGCCGGCAGTTGGGGACTGACTTTGGTCAGTTCCTCGATGGTCCTGTTCGGTGAAGGCACTCGTGCCTGCAATTTTAGATCGAGCACATAACTGCCCGGGTCAACGCGTTCCGTCGCGGCATCGGCGCCGGGCAACGTCTCGACCGTGGAATGAAGTGTGATTCCGTTGAACAATTTGCCCGTGTCCAATTTTCCGGTGATCACCGGCGGCCGCGTTGGTGTCGGTTCCGGTGATGGCGTGACTGTTACTTCGGTCGGCGCAACGTGTTGAAGGCGCTCCAGTGAAATCCAGCGATAAACAATCGCAGTGAAGATCGCGCCGAATAAAACCAGCACGAGCCGCCGCCACGTCCGGAGACGAATCCTTCGCACGCGATTACTTTTTTATCCAGGCGGCAATTGCCGCGATGATCCCGATCGCGCTCAAGATCGACATCATGCCTGCTGGCATCACTCTCCCGGTCTGCAGAAATTTGGGGACGAATTGCGCAGCCAGGAGAAGAGAAATAACCAACGCAGTCGCCAATCCCACCGCGCGGTGTTCGGGAAGAAGAAATGCTGCCACCAGCAGCAAAACTCCGGTGATGGAACCGGCGATGAGGGACGCTGTGCTGCCGGCCTTGACATAACCAACGACGCCTCCAGCAATTGTCAGAAGGCCGAAAAGGATGAAATAAATTTTCGTTGCTTCCATTTAGATACGCTTCGCGCACTCGTAAGCCAACACGTCGATGCTGTCCAGCGGCCGGTTGTAGCTAGGATTACTGACCCGGCTACCGTTCACCCCATTGGCCAGCTTCATTGTAAAATTCGATTTGACGTCCGCCGAGGCGACACACTACACGCCAGCCGTGGCTCGCGGCAAAATTTCTAACCTCCTCTTCGGACATCCCTTGCAGGACCCTCAGTTCCGCAGGCTGAGTGACGAAGTACTCCGACCTGGTCGAGAGTGCCGCTGCAACTTTTGCGGCGAGGGCCGGCAGATACTCGTGCATAAATTTGCCGATCTACTCGCCGATCCTGCGGCGCGTAGTCGCGCGATTTGTCCTGAGACGCGCCGGCATTTGCGGCGGTGGTTTCTCTTTACGATTCAATTTTTGTCCCAAAGCAAGATGCGCCTTACGGGTTGGGGTAGGTCCGCGTGCGTTTGGTTTTTCCATGTCGGTTGGTTTGGGTTTTCTTACTCTTACTCTTATTCTTGCTGCTATTCCAAAACGAAAGGCAGCAGTGGCCGCTCTTTTAGAGCGAGAGATGATCGATGTCTCTCTTGTCGTCACTGGCGCGAGCGCTTTCATCGGCTAAATTTTACAGATGTTCTCGGAAACGATCGAGCTACGCGGGCATATTATCGACTCGCTCATTTTGCCGAAGGTGCTGGATCAGATTTTGACTCACGGCGCGAATTTCAAGATTGGCGAAATCAAGATCGGCAAGAAACGCGCCGACCAGAGCTTCGCCCGGATCGAGGTTTCTGCCGAAACAGGTGAAGCGCTCGATGAGCTCGTTTTACGCCTGCGCCAGCATGGCGCCGAACTCGTTCAGCGCGCGGACGCGCAAGTGGCAAAGGCCCCGGCGAACGGAGTTTTTCCGCGCGATTTTTACGTTACAACCAACCAGCAAACATTCGTTCGATTTGATGGCAGGGAGATCGAAGTGCGGCCTGCAATGATGGACAGCGCAATTGCCGTGGATCGCAAGCAGCCGGCAGCGCAAGCGGTCAAGTTCTTCGACGTCAGTAAGGGCGATGAGATCGTTGTCGGCCACCAGGGTATCCGTGTTGTCCCGGTGCAGCGTTCGACCTCGCGCACTGACCTCTTTCAATTCATCAACACGACAATCGATGCCGACGAGCCGAAGTCGGCGGTCATCCGCGAGCTGGGTCGCGAGCTGCAACGCGCGCGAATCGCCAAAGGCAAAATCGCGATCGTCGCTGGGCC